>NZ_MWLP01000034.1:0-160598 GCF_010634885.1 Microbacterium sp. B35-04
CCGGGATGCCGCGCGCCACGCGCGTCCACGAACCGTCGTCGGCCCGCACATCGTAGGCGGCGAACGCACACGGGACGCCCCTCGCATTCATGAGGTCGGCCGAGTCCATGAGCTGGAAGTGCAGGTGCGGTGAGGTCGAGTTGCCGGTGTGACCCACGTTGCCGAGCAGGTCGCCCGCCGCGACCCTTTCGCCCACTCGCACCCGCACGCTCCCCGGCCTGAGATGCGCGAAGCCCGCGTACACGTCGCCGGCACGCAGGATCACGTGGTTGCCGAGGATGGCCGGAATCCTGCCGGGACGGAAGGTCATGCCGTTCCACACCATGCGCGCGACCTCGCGGAACGGGTTGATCCAACGCCGCTCGTGGACGCCGTCGGAGGCCGCGACCACCTCGGCGTCGAACGGCGCGTGAATCCGCGCGTTCCACGCGTAGCACTCGTCGGTGCGCCCACCCACAGTGGAGGCGGTGAAGGTCGAGGCGGGGTGCACGTGCACGCCCGGGCGGTCGTCGACCTTGACGAAGTCGAACGCGTACCGCTGCCCGAGGATGTCGACCCCGTGGCTCGGAATGCGGGCGGCCGGCGTCGTGACGGCCATCCACCCGTCCCCGCGCAGTGGGAACTCCACCACCATCGGATCATCGAGCTCGCCCACGGGTCTCAACCCTCCCAGCGTTCGCGCACCCAGTCCAGCGTCACGACCGCCTGATCGCGTTGGAACCCCCGCAGCGTCGGCATGCTGGGCGGATCGGGCCGCAGCGACGAGCCGAGGAACAGCCCGGCGAACCCGGCGAGCACCCGCGTGGCGGCATCCGCGGCCATACCGTGGAAGACCGGATGCCGCGAGACGATGCCCTCGATGTCGGCGTGCGGGTCGTAGAACCGGACGTTGATGAGCAGCGACAGCGCGTCGAACCACGGCACGCCCCGCGCACCCCACGGCCAGTCCACGAACACCACGGAGCCGTCCTCGCGCAGCAGGATGTTGTCGGCGCGCGTGTCGAAGTGCACGAGCCGGTCGCCCCGGACGTCCGCGACGGCGCGGGCCGCGGCATCCGTCAGCTCCTCATGGCGTGACCGGACGAAGTCGTCGAGGCCGCGCGGCAGCGGCGGCAGCGTCGAGGTGTCGATGCCTCGCCAAAGCTCGGCGTCGCCCGCGATCGCGTCGGGCAGCTCGGACACGGCGGTCTCGGGAGGCAGCGGCGTGGATCCCATGACGTGAAGGGCGTCCAGGACGGCCTCCAGTTCCCGGGGCTGCCAGGGGGTGGACGGATGCCGCGTCTCGACGTCTTCGAGCACCAGCGCGACCCAGTCCTCGTGCTCGACGAAGCCGAGGAGCGCGGGGGCGGGGATCGCCGCCGGAAGCGATGCGGTGACGGCGGCCTCGGCGCGGTGGATGCCGGGCGTATCGGGGTTGACCGAGAGTCCGGCGCTCTTGACGAAGGCGCGACGGCCGGACGCGGTGACGACGCGGTCGGCCGACCCCGGCGAGTATCCGCCGGACTGCGAGTGCGCCGCCACGATCGGCTCACCGAGCACGCCTTCGATCGCCGCGCGGAGCGGAGGAGGGATCTCGTGCCACTGGACGCGGCTCATGCGCCGACCGGCACCGATCCGGGGCGCGCCCCCACGAGCGCCTCGGCGGCACGAGCGGTGCGCACAGCGAAGCGCGTCGTGTCGGCGCCGCGCGCCAGCGACTGGGCGTTGAGCCCGTCGATCATGCCGATGAGCTCCCACGCCACCTCGCCGGGCTCGGTCGTCGAGAAAGCGCCGGTGCGGCATCCGTCCGTCACGATGCCCTCGACCAGCGACTGCCAGCGCTGCATCTGCGCGCGCACGGCGAGAGCCAGGGGCTCGTTGCGGCGGGCCATCGCCCAGCCCTCGACCCAGACGACGGTCAGCTCGTCGCGCGTGCCGTCCATCAGGGTGTCGATGAGGGCGCCGAGCCGCTCGGCCGGGTCGGCGAGAGCGTCGACGACCTGCTCGACCTCGCGCACCTCCTGCTCGACGAGGTCGGCGTACACGCGGGCGATGAGGTCGTCCATGGACGGCTGGTAGTGCGCGACCAGGCCTGAAGCGACCCCCGCCCGCTCCGCGACGGCGCGGAGGGTGAGCGCGCTGAGGCCGTGCTCGCGCGCGATCGCGGTCGCGGCGCCGACGATCTCGGCGGCGCGCTCGGCGGGGGCCTTGCGGGTGCGCGGCCGCGACGATGTGCTTGACATGGTCTCGCCAGCATAGATATCTTCTCTATTGATCGATAGATCAATTACGAACATCGCAACGCCGGACTCCGCGTGAGCCGTGCAGAGATGAGGGCGACGATGGCCTGGAGGATGCCGCACGAGGGCGATCCGCACGAGCGCACGTGGATGGCGTTCCCGAACGACGGGACGACGCTCGGCGACGACCCGGCCGAGCAGGAGCGCTTCTACGCCGCGTGGAGCGCCGTCGCGAACGCCGTCGCGGACTTCGAGCCGGTCACGATGCTCGTCGATCCGTCGAAGTCGGAACGCGCGCGGCGCATGCTCGCCGAGGGCATCGAGATCGTCGAGACGCCGGTGGACGAGTTCTGGTTCCGCGACCACGGCCCGACGTTCGTGGTCGACGACGACCGTCCCGGCATGCTCGGCGCCGTCGACTGGGTCTTCAACGGCTGGGGCGCCCCGGAGTGGGCGTCGTGGACCGAGGCCGCCGAGCACGCGCGCTTCACGGCCGGACTCGTCGGCGCGGAGCTCGTGAGCTCGCTGCTCGTCAACGAGGGCGGCGGCATCCACGTCGACGGCGAGGGCACCGTGCTCGTCACCGCGACCGTGCAGCTCGACCCGCGCCGCAACCGCTACGCCGACAAAGCCCGCGTCGAGGCGGAGCTTCACCGCACGATCGGCGCGACGAAGGTCATCTGGCTGCCGCGGGGCCTCACCCGCGACTACGACGAGCTCGGCACCAACGGCCACGTCGACATCGTCGCCACCATCCCGACGCCGGGACGCCTCCTGCTGCATGCCCAGCAGAACCCCGAGCACCCCGACTTCGAGGTGTCGCGCACGCTGCGCGCGTTCCTCTCGGAGCAGACGGATGCCGCCGGCCGCACGTTCGAGATCATCGACCTGCCCGCCCCCGAGACGCTCCGCGACCACGAGGGCTTCGTCGACTACAGCTACGTCAACCACCTCGTCGTGAACGGCGGCGTCATCGCGTGCGGCTTCGGCGAAGAGCGCGCGGATGCGCGGGCGCGCGAGATCCTCGAGGCCGCGTACCCCGGCCGCCGGGCGGTGACGATCGACGCCCGCCAGATCTTCGCGGGCGGCGGCGGCATCCACTGCATCACCCAGCAGCAGCCGGCGGTCGCGCGATGACCCGCCGCTTCCCCGTCGTCGAGGCGACGATCGCCGAGCTCCGCGCAGCCCTCGAGTCCGGCGCGGTCACCGCGGTCGAGCTGCTCGACGCCTACCTCGCGCGCATCGAGGCGCACGACGCGCCCGGCACGGACACCGCCCTCAACGCGGTGGTCGTGCGCAATCCGGACGCGCGGGCCGAGGCTGCGGCATCCGATCTCCGTCGCGCCGAAGGCCGCCCGCTCGGGCCGCTCGACGGCATCCCGTACACGGCCAAGGACTCGTTCCTGGCCAAGGGCCTCACCGTCGCGGCGGGCTCCCCCGCCTTCGCCGACCTCGTCGCCCAGCGCGACGCGTTCTCGATCGAGCGGCTGCGCCAGGCGGGGTGCGTGCTGATCGGGCTGACCAACATGCCGCCGATGGCCAACGGCGGCATGCAGCGCGGCGTGTACGGCCGCGCCGAGAGCCCGTACAACGCCGACTACCTGACCTCGGCGTTCGGGTCGGGCTCGTCCAACGGCTCGGGCACCGCGACCGCGGCCTCGTTCGCCGCCTTCGGGCTCGGCGAAGAGACGTGGTCGAGCGGCCGCGCGCCGGCGTCGAACAACGCGCTGTGCGCGTACACGCCCTCGCGCGGCGTGATCTCCGTGCGCGGCAACTGGCCGCTCGTGCCCACCATGGACGTCGTCGTGCCCCACACCCGCACGATGGCCGACATGCTCGAGATCCTCGACGTGCTCGTCGCCCGCGACCCCGAGACGCGCGGCGACTTCTGGCGCGCACAGCCGTGGATCCGGATCCCGGATGCCGCGGCCACTCGTCCCCGCTCCTACCCGACGCTCGGCTCGGCGGACGCCGCCGGCGCCCGCGCGACGCTCGCCGGCCGGCGGTTCGGCGTGCCGCGGATGTACATCAACGCCGACCCGGATGCCGGCACCAACCCCGACGGCGGCATCGGCGGACCCACGGGCACCCGTGTCGAGACCCGCGCCTCGGTCATCGCCCTCTGGGAGACGGCGCGCCGCGACCTCGAGTCCGCGGGCGCCGAGGTCGTGGAGGTCGAATTCCCCGTCGTCACGAACTACGAGGGCGACCGTCCCGGCGCGCCCACCATCCTGACGCGCGGGCTCGTGACCCCAGAGTTCCTGCACCGCGAGATCGTCGACCTGTCGGCGTGGGCGTGGGACGACTTCCTGCGGGCCAACGGCGATCCGGCGCTCGATCGGCTCGACGACGTCGATCCCGCCATGATCTTCCCCCACCCGCCCGGCGCCCTCCCCGACCGCTACACCGGGTTCGACGACGACATCGCGACCTATCCGGCGCAGGTGCGGGAGCATCCGTACGCCTCGTTCACCGACATCCCGGAGATCGAAGGCGGGGCGCGCGGCCTCGAGGAGACCCGTCGCCGGGATCTCGAGGAGTGGATGTCGGACCTCGGCCTGGACGCCGTGCTCTTTCCCGCGGTCGCCGACGTCGGCCCCGCCGACATGGACGTGAACGCGGCCTCGGCCGATCGCGGCTGGCGCAACGGCGTCTGGGTCGCCAACGGCAACCTCGCGATCCGCCACCTCGGCGTGCCCACGGTCACGGTCCCGATGGGGACGATGGCCGACATCGGGATGCCGGTGGGCATGACGATCGCCGGGCGCGCGTACAGCGATCCCGACCTCCTCGCCTGGGCCGCCGCGTTCGAGGCGCTGCGCCAGCGGCGGACCGCTCCCCCGCGCACCCCCGAGCTGTGAGCACAGCTTTCAGCTTGCTGCCGCTGCGCCAGCGAACCACGACGAATCCCCCGGAAGCACGCGCGCAGCGTTTCGCCTCGATCGTTCCTCGTGCGCTCGACGACCGGAAGAATCGCTAGGAACCCATGGAACTTCGCACCTTCACCTCCACCACCACCGATCCGGCTGCCCGTGGCCGCGAGCTGGGAACGGCGTTCGCGCCGCAGTTCGAGCGGACGGCGGCGCTCTACCTGGACCACTTCGAGGAACTGGGCATCGGCGCCGACGAGGTGCGCGGCATCGCCGAGCGCAGCCGCGCCGCCCTCGCCGCATGGGCGCCCGGCCTCGCGGCCGAGGCCGACGCGATCGCCGACGCCGCGCAGGTCGAGCGATGGCGCGTGGCGGCCGTAGGGGCTCGCACCGAGATCCTGGCCGCGGCGCCGCCCCGGGCGATCAGCGAGTGCTCGACGGCCGTCCATGTCGGGCCCGGCGAGGCGGCCGAGTCCATCCAGACCTGGGATTGGCACGACTTCCTGGTGCCGGAGGGTCTGCTGTGGGCGTTCCCGTCAGAGGCGGGCCTCGACGTGAAGCTGTTCACGGAGTTCGGCACGGCCGCGAAGATCGGCGTCAACAGCGCCGGGCTGGGCCTGCACTTCAACATCCTCTCCCACGCGTCGGACTCGGATGCCGGCGGCGTACCGGTGCATGCGATCGCGCGGCGGGTTCTCGAAGAGGCGAGATCGATCGCCGACGCGCGTCGGATCGCGGCGAGCGCGACGGTGAGTGCCTCGACAGTGCTGACAGTCTTCGAGACCGGCCCCGCCGGCTCTCGCGCCGCGTCGCTCGAGCTCTCCCCTGCCGGCCTCGGCGTCGTCGATCCCGCGGCGGACGGCTGGCTGCTCCACACGAACCACTTCCTCGATCCGGAGCTGTTCCGCGGCGACACCATGCCCGCCGACTCCACCACGCGCGAGCGCTTCGCGCACCTGGACGCGGTGCGCAGCGGGCTCGCCGGCCTGGGCCCCGCCGCACGCGCCCTCGCCGCCTGCGGCGGGCAGGGCGCCGACGCCGACATCTGCATGGCCCCTGACCCCGCGCTGCCGCGCATCGATCAGTGGGCGACCCTGCTCACGGTCGCCGTCGACACCGAGGCGTTCGCCCTCGACGTCTTCCCCGGCCGCCCCGACGAGGCCGCCGCCGCAGGGTTCACGCGTTTCTGACCTACGCCGCGCAGGCGGGGCGTCAGCGCAGGCCGGAGCGCAAGTCGTCTCCGGCGCGGCCCACCGCGGGAACCGCGTCGGGCTCGTCGGAGGCGGCGGGTGCGGCATCCGTGCCCTCATCATCATCGGTGTGCAGTGACGGGGGCGCCGCGGCGTACGCGTCGGAGAGCTCGCGGTAGGGCTTCGACACGAACGCGAGCAGCACGACGAGCAGCAGCACCAGGCTCGCGCCGACGAAGGCGAGCGCCATGCCGCGAGCCTCGCCGTCGCCGAGCAGCCAGCCGAACGTCTCCTGACCCTCTGGCGACTCCATGTACGGGATGAGCCAGAACTGGGCGATCGGCCCGATCAGGAATGCCGAGACCGGCGCGGCGGCGGACTCCACGCTCGCGGCGAAGCCGAAGACGCGTCCCTGCTTCTCATACGGCACGACGCGCTGCACGATCGTCTGCTCCGACGCCTCGGCGATCGGCATGAGCGCCATGAAGATCAGGATGCCGAGGGCGTACAGCCACCACCACTCCCGGATGGCGAAGGTCATGCCGAGCAGCGCGATGCCGATGTTGACCAGCAGCAAGGTGCGCACCGGGTTCTTGCCGAGTCCGAACTTGGCCACGAGCGCCCCGCCGATGATGAAGCCGAAGCTGGTCACACCGAGGACGATGCCCCACACCTCGACCGAGAACAGCGTCAGCCCGTACGGGTCCATGAGGGCCATGAAGACGCCGCCGACGAGGTTGTTGAACGTCGCGAAAAGGATGAGCGCGAGCAGCCCCGGCACCGCCATCACCGCGGGGATCACGCCGCGGAAGCTGAAGCCCGCAGGCGCCACACCCTCCACGTGGACGACGCCCCGCTCGGGGATGGGCACGAACAGCAGGTGCACCAGCGCGACACCGGTGGCGGCGATGGCGATGGCGACCGTCCAGCCCATGCCGAGGAGACCGATCGAAAGCCCGGAGAAGACGCTCGTCACCATGAACGCGATGCCCTGCACCGCGCCCACCAGGCCATTCGCGCGATCGCGGCGCTCCGCGGGAACGAGCAGGGTGACCGTCGTCGACAGCGCGATGTTGCGGAGGTTCTCGACGACTCCGCCCACGAGGATGACGCCGGCGAACGCCCAGAACCAGGGTCCGGTCCAGTCGAGCAACGCGCTCTCGGGGATCGTCAGGAAGATCGCGCCCGCGAGCAGGTAGGCGACCGCCGTCACGATGCTCGAGAGCAGCATGACCGCCTTCTTCTTCATGCGGTCGACGATCACGCCGAACACCACGCCGAACACCGCCACGAGCAGCATGTACGAGCCGCCGATGATGGCCGTGGCGAGCACCGACTGCGTTTCGAGGTACACCCAGAACGTCAGGGCGAACCACAGGAAACTGCTGGTGACATTCGCGAGCGCCGTGTTGACGAGCACTTGGTAGAACGCGCGCAACGTCCGCGTGTCAGGCTGCGGCTGGAGCGGATCTGCGGATGCCGCGGGCCCGGTGGGGCTCGAATCACTCATGTCGATTCCTTGGCGTGTTCTCGGTCGGGGAGGGCGGAGCGAGCGGCTAAGCTCAATGTGGACACCGTTCACATTGAATGTTCACACGGTACACACCCGAGCGGGAGGGCGCAATGACTTCACCACTGCGCACATATCATCACGGCGACCTCCGACATGCGCTGATCGCCGAAGGGCTGCAGCTCGCGCGCACCGGCGGGCCGGCCGCGGTGACGCTGCGCGAAGCCACCCGCGCCGCCGGCGTCTCGCCCAACGCCGCGTACCGGCACTTCACCGACCGCGACGCCCTCGTGCGGGCGGTCGCCCGCGAGGCTCAGCTCGCCTTGGCCGGCGCGATCACCGCGCGGGTCGAGGCGACCCCGGCCACGCTCGCGCCGGCAGCCGCCGCGATCGAGCGCCTCCGCCGCGTCGGCACCGCGTACATCGACTTCGCGCGTGCCGAGCGGGGGTTGTTCGAGACCGCTTTCTTCACGCAGGACACGCACGCAAACGACGCCATCGTCACCCTCGACGACCAGATCGTCGCGCCCTTCCGCCTCCTCATGGACACGCTCGACGCGATGGTGGATGCCGGAGCCCTCGCGCCCGAGCGCCGGCCCTACGCCGAATGGGCCTGCTGGTCGGCGGTCCACGGCTTCGCCGACATCGCCGCGCACGGCCCGCTGCGATGGCAGCCGGCATCCGTCGTCGATGCCCTCGCAGCCACCGTCGTGGAGGCCGCGATCACCGGTGTACGAGGCACGCCCGTCGCACCCTCGTAGACTGCCCGCATGGCCGACCATGCGGCGCCCCGCGCAGCCCCGCGCTCCTCACTGGTGCGGCAGGCACTGTGGTGGGCGGCCGACTATCTCTACGCCGGACGACGGCAGCTCGCCGTCCTCTCGCTGCCGTGGTCGGTCGGCCGTCCCCGCCCGACCCCCGCTGCCTGGCGGCAGGGCGATCCGGAGCTTCCCGAGGTGTACCTCGTTCCCGGGGTGTACGAGCACTGGACGTTCCTGCGCCCCCTCGGAGACGCGCTGGCAGCGGCCGGCCACGGGGTGCGCGTGGTGCACGGCCTGGGCGTGAACCGCCGCAGCATCCCCGACACCGCCGACCGCCTCGAACGCATGCTCGCCGGCGCACCGGTGCCCAGCGCCGGGATCGTGCTCGTCGCACACAGCAAGGGCGGCCTCATCGGCAAGCACATGCTGGTCACCTCCGGCGCGGCGATCGAGGCGGCGAAGGCCGCGGATGCGGGAGAGGACCCGACGGATGCCGCAGCCGCCGCGACGCCGCGCACCGGCACCCGCCCACTCGGGCTGCTGGGGATGGTGGCGGTGGCCACGCCGTTCGCCGGCGCACGGCGGGCGCGGATCTTCGTCGATCCGAGCATCCGTGCGTTCCTGCCCGAGGACGAGACGATCGTCATGCTCGGTCGCGAGACCTCGATCAACGGGCGCATCGTCTCGATCTACGGCCCGTTCGATCCGCACATCCCCGAGGGCAGCGCTCTGGACGGGGCGACCAACATCGCCGTGCCCGCCGCCGGGCACTTCCGGGTGCTCGCCGCTCCGTCGACCCACCGCGCGGTGCTCGAAGGCATCGCGCTGCTCGCGCAGCGCGACGGGGCCTGAGCAGTGACAGGGCCTGAGCAGCGACAGGGCCTGAGCAGCGACAGGGCCTGAGCAGCGACAGGGCCTGAGACCGGCCTCCGACGTCAGCCCACCGGGCGGTGCGGCCACCATTCCGGCAGCAGCGCCAGATAGACACGCAGGAAGTCCTCGACGCGGGGGCGCGGATGCCGCAGCCATCCGTCGATGACCCCCACCGTGCCGTCGGCGAGGAAGCGGGCGGCAGCGTCCGCGACGGCCGAGTCCGCAACGCCGGCGGCGGTCAGCGGGAGTCGGATGCGCCCGCGTTCCAGCAGGATCTCGGTGGTGCCGCGGAAGTGCCGGCTCAGCATCGCGTGCAGCGTTCCTCCCCCGTCCGCCAGCTCGCGGCGGTAGATGTCGACGTGGCGCAGGATGTGGCGGAGCACACCCTCGGTCACCGTGGCGACGGCGGTGGCGGCATCCGATCGGTCCTTCATCAGCTCGTCACGCAGGACGTCGAGCTCTGCGGTCAGCGCGGCTTCGACGAGACCTGCAGGAGACTCGGCGTGCTCGTAGAACGTCGACCGGTGCACATCCGCCGCTTCGGCGAGCTGTGTCACGGTCAGGCTCGAGATCGGTCGGTCGGCGGCGAGCGCGAGCGCGGCGGCGTGCAGGCGGTCGCGACTGCGCTGCTTGCGGGGATCCATTCCACCTCCGGGAATCTTTTCGACAGGTGTAGGTTAACTCATGAGTAACCGACATCTGTCGGAGAAACAATTCGGCGCCACGCGCTGACGCCGCCAACGGAGGTACATCATGGCTACGTACGATGTCGCGGAGCGTTCCGCCATCGTCACGGGCGCCGGATCCGGCATCGGCCGGGCGGTAGCCCTCACTCTCGCCGCGAACGGTGCGGCGGTGGTCGTCGCGGACGTGCGGCAGGACCCCGCGGATGCGGTCGTCGCCGAGATCACAGCGGCCGGCGGCACCGCGGTCGCGTTCGTCGGCGACGTCTCCGACCCCGCGGTCGGACAGGCGGCCGTCGACGCCGCCGAGGCGCTCGCTCCCCTGCGCATCGCGGTGAACAACGCCGGCATCGGCGGCGCAGCCGCGCCGATGGGCGAGTACCCGATCGATTCGTGGCAGAAGGTCATCGAGATCAACCTGAACGCGGTGTTCTACGGCACGCGATCGCAGGCGCCTGCGATCGCCCGCAACGGCGGCGGCTCCATCGTCAACATCTCGTCGGTGCTGGGCTCGGTCGGCATCCCGATGTCGTCGGCGTACGTCACGGCGAAGCACGGCGTCGTCGGCCTCACCAAGAACGCCGCGCTCGAGTACGGCGCGCAGGGCGTCCGCGTCAACGCCGTCGGCCCCGGCTTCATCCGGACCCCGCTGGTCGACGCCAACCTCGACGCCGACGCGCAGGCCGCCCTGGCCGCCAAGCACGCCCTCGGCCGCCTGGGCGACTCGCAGGAGGTCGCGAATCTCGTCGCGTTCCTCGCATCGGATGCCGCGACCTTCGTCAGCGGCAGCTACCACCTCGTCGACGGCGGCTACGCGGCCCAGTAGCATCCGGTCCCCGAACCAGCGGCCCGCGCGAACCCGAATCGCGCGGGCCGCTTCCCATTCCTGCAGGCGATTACGGCGGCGCCGGGGTCCACACCAGCGTGTGGCCGGTGGCGGCGAAGGCCTCGTTGCCTGCGAGCTTGCCGCTGGTGGTCGCGGTGCGCACGAAGCCGAGCGACTCGTAGAACTCACGGGCGGCGTTGCCGTCGAGCACCTCGAGCTCGACCGGCCCACCCGCGCGCGCGAGGAAGTGCTCGACGAGCGCGCGGCCGATCCCCTGGCGATAGAACGCGGGGTCGACGTAGATCCAGGTGATCTCGCCGCCCTCGTCGCCCACACTGCCGGCGATGAACCCGACGACGCGGCCCCCGGACTCGGCGACCCACACCTTGTCGTCGAACAGGCCTTCGTTCTCGTACGTGTCGGCCAGGCTGAGGTACGCCTCGAGAAGGCCCGCTCCGCGCAGCTCGTCGAGGCGGGCGGCGTCGTGGATGCGGGAGATGTCGTCCCAGTCCTGCGACTCGTACGGACGGATGCCGACGCTCACAGCGCCTGCGCCTGCTGCTCGTCGCCCGCGCGCGCCTCCGCCACCCCGCGCCAGGCGCGGAGCACCTCGACGTGCCGCAGCAGGAAGGCGCGCTCGTCGAGACGCTTGCGGCGCAGCCACCCGGTGACCTCGTCGTTGCTCTTGCTCGCGTTGCACGAACGGCATGCAGGGACGACGTTCTCGAACGTGTATCTGCCGCCGCGCGAGATGGGCAGCACGCAGTCCTTCTGGAACGGGCCGGCCTCGGTGCCGCAGTAGGCGCACGATGCCCACGCCTCGAGCAGCGCCTCCCACTCGTCGAGGGTGAGGTCGTTGTCGGCGGCAGCCACGCGACGCGCCCGGCGCCGGGCTGCGCGCGCTCGCCTGGTCTGACTCACCGCCATGCAGGCCACGCTACCGAGCGCCACGGTCGACGCGGGGCCGACGCGGCCGGACGCGTGCCGGATGAATGCGGCGCCCGCGCCGACGGCTCTCGCCGAGACCACATGTCATCGGCGCATGCGTCGTGTGATCTCGGCGAGAGCCCGGACGTGTCTGGACAGACGACTTGTCCCGGAGGACGCGCCGCCTCAGGCGACGGCGTCCGGCACGCCGTCGAGGAGCTTCTGGATCGTGGTGATGACGCCGTGGTCGAGGTTCGAGGGAGCGCGGAACCTCGCCCTCTCCCCGATCTCCGGGTGCGCGTTGGCCATCGCGAACGACAGGGCGGCAGCATCCATCATCTCGAGGTCGTTGAGGTAGTCGCCGAACGCGGCGGTCTGCTCGTGCGTGATCCCGGTCGCCGCCTGCAGCCGGCGCAGGGCCACGCCCTTGTTGACGCCGATGTTCATCACGTCGATCCAGTGGTGTCCCGAGACGACCACCTGGTGCGTCGCGCGCAGGTCGTCGAGCGCGGCGGCCGTGGTCGCAGCCTCCACGAAATCGAAGATCGCCACCTTGAGGATCTGGTCGTCGACCTCGAGCAGGTCGTCGACGACCTGCAGGTGCGCGTAGTACTTCTGCGCCTCCGCGAGGAACGGCGCATCCGCGCGCTCGATGTAGGCGGACCGCTTGCCGCACACGACGACGCCGAGGTCGCCCCCCGCCGCCGCGAGCGCGCGCAGCCGGGCGACGAGGGATGCCGTGAATGCGGCATCCATCGCGTCCGAGCTGATCTCGGCATCGCCTTCGACGACGTACGCGCCGTTCTCGGCGATGAACACCATGTGGTCGAGGTGCTCGGCGAAGGCGCGCTGGAGCGTCGCGAGCTGGCGCCCGCTCGCCGGAGCGAAGCGGATGCCGCGGGCGTGCAGGCGGTCGAGCAGCGGCCACAGCGCGTCGGGGATGCGGCCGTCGCCGTCGAGCAGCGTGCCGTCCATGTCGACGGCGATCAGGCGCAGGTCGGGCGAGGGATAGGGCATGGCACCTCCTTCTCAAGGGTAGGCGCGCTCACAACGAACACCGACCGCCGGTGAGTAACGCGTAACCAACGCGCGCATCGGCGCGAGTACGTTAGGGGCGTGACCGCTCCCGTCGATGCCACCACCACGTCCGCGTGGGCCGAGCTCAGCTCGATCCGCGACTCGTTCACCCCCGATCTGCGCGATTGGTTCGCGATCGACCCGCGCCGTGCCGAACGGCTGAGCTTCGAGCTCGCCGACCTGCACGTCGACCTGTCGAAGAACCTCGTGACAGACGCGATCCTCGCCGCCCTCGTGCGTCTCGCCGAAGAGACCGGTGTCGCCGAACGCTACGCCGCGATGATCGCGGGCGAGCACATCAACACCACCGAGGACCGCGCCGTGCTGCACACGGCACTCCGCCGTCCGGCGGGCGCCCAGCCGGCACTGGTCGTCGGCGGGCAGGACATCGACGCCGAGGTGCAGTCGGTGCTCACCGCGATGACGGAGTTCTCGACCCGCGTGCGCGACGGCGAGTGGACGGGCGTGACAGGCAAGAAGGTCACGCACATCGTCAACATCGGCATCGGCGGCTCCGACCTCGGCCCCGTCATGATCTCGGCGGCCCTCGAGCCCTACGCGACCGCCGGCATCGAGGCGCGCTTCGTCTCGAACATCGACCCGACCGACCTCGCGCAGAAGACGAAGGGCCTCGACCCCGAGACGACGCTGTTCATCGTCGCGTCGAAGACGTTCACGACCCTCGAGACCCTCACCAACGCGCGACTCGCCCGCGACTGGCTGTGGTCCGGTCTCGAGGCATCGGGTGCGATCGACGGCGCTGCGACGGGGCTCAGTGACGAGCAGAAGACGGATGCCGTCGCCCACCACTTCGTCGCCGTCTCGACCGCGCTCGACAAGGTCGCCGCCTTCGGCATCGACCCCGTGAACGCCTTCGGGTTCTGGGACTGGGTCGGCGGCCGCTACTCCGTCGATTCTGCCATCGGGCTGTCGCTCATGATCGAGCTCGGCCCCGATGTCTTCCGAGAGTTGCTCGCCGGCTTCCACGCCGTCGACGAGCACGTCCGCACGACCCCGCTCGAACGGAACGTGCCGGTGCTGATGGGCCTGCTGAACGTCTGGTACTCGAACTTCCTCGGAGCGCAGTCGCACGCGGTGCTGCCGTACGCGCAGCAGCTGAGCCGCTTCGCCGCCTACCTGCAGCAGCTCACGATGGAGTCCAACGGCAAGTCGGTGCGCTGGGACGGCTCCCCGGTCACCACCGACACCGGCGAGGTGTTCTGGGGCGAGCCGGGCACCAACGGCCAGCACGCGTTCTACCAGCTGATCCACCAGGGCACGCGCCTCATCCCCGCCGACTTCATCGCGTTCGCGAACCCGGCTTATCGGCTGGCCGACGACGGCCGCGACGTGCACGGGCTGTTCCTGTCGAACTTCCTCGCGCAGACCAAGGCGCTGGCGTTCGGCAAGACCGCCGAAGAGGTCGAGAGCGAGGGCACCACGGGCGCGCTCGTCGCCGCCCGCACCTTCGCCGGCAACAAGCCGACGACGTCGATCTTCGCGCCCGCGCTGACCCCGTCGGTGCTCGGCCAGCTGGTGGCTCTCTACGAGCACATCACCTTCACACAGGGCGTGATCTGGGGCGTGAACTCGTTCGATCAGTGGGGTGTCGAGCTCGGCAAGCAGCTCGCGCTGCAGATCGCTCCGGCCATCGAGGGCGACGAGGCGGCGATCGCCGCACAGGATGCCTCGACCCGCGCGCTCCTCGCCTATTACGCCGCGCACCGCACGGTGTAGCGCCTCGGCCTGGAAGGGGGAGGATGCCCGATTCCCGGCATCCTCCCCCTTCGTCGTTTACGGCGACAGCGGCCTTCCCGTGCCTCGGATCAGGCCTTTCGGGGAAAACCGCTCCCACGATTCGTCCAGGAAAACACCGGGAGTCGTTCAGACGGCATGAGGCAGACTCGGGGGCTTGTGCGTCCGACCCGACGGCGCACGGCGCCGATTCCCGCGGCGCGCAACCCGAAGGATCGTACGTTCGTCATGCATTCAGATACGTCACACACGACTGCCCGCCGCCGCCGCTTCCTCATTCCCACGGTCGCCGCCGGCGCCGCCCTCGGCGTCGTCGTCACCGCAGGCCTCACCCTGGCCTCCCCGACTCTGGCGGCCGCCGCACCGCTGGCCGCGTCGGCCATCGCCTCGGCCGCGGCTCCCGAAGCCACCGCCGAGACCCTCCGCGACATCCGTGTCGACGCGCAGGGCACGCTGCTCACCGCCCGCGTCACACTCACCGAGGCGGCCGCGCTGACCTCCGACATCGCCACGTCCGGTCTCGATCTCGGCGTGGCCGACACATCGGTCGACACCGCCCCGCTCGAGGAGGCGACCGAGCGACTGTCGAAGCTCGACGTCGTGCCCATGCTCCTGGTGCCCGGCCTCGCGGCCGACGCGGCCGGCGTGACCGACAAGATCTCGGTGCGCGTCGCCGAACTGCGCGAGCACCTCGCCGCTGCCAAGGCGCAGAAGGCCGCCGAAGAAGCGGCAGCCGCCGCTGCCGCGGCCGCCGCAGCCGAGGCGCAGCGCCAGGCCGAGGCCGCCGCCGCGGCCGCCGCCGCGCTCGCTACCGCGAACACCGTCGACGGCGCCAAGGCGACCGCGCGCCAGATGGCCGCCTCGCAGTACGGCTGGGGCGACGGCCAGTTCTCGTGCCTCGACTCGCTGTGGGACAAGGAGTCGGACTGGAACTACCAGGCCTACAACTCCGGCAGCGGCGCGACCGGCATTCCTCAGTCGCTGCCCGGCAACAAGATGGCCACCTTCGGCGCCGACTGGCAGAGCAACGCGACCACGCAGATCGCGTGGGGCCTCGACTACATCGAGCGCGTCTACGGCGCCCCGTGCGCGGCGTGGGGTCACTCGCAGGCCACCGACTGGTACTGATCCGCGCCGCTCGGTCATCGAGCGAGCGTGTGAATCGAGACGCGGATGCCGCACCCGGCCGGGTGCGGCATCCGCGTTTTGTCATTCCGAGGGGAACGGGTTCGGGTCGAGCGCCCACGCGGTGATCGCGACCGTCGAGCCCTCCACGATGTCGAGCTCGATCGGCCACGAGCCGCGGGTCATGCCGGCGGTGGGCGCGGCGTGGACCGTCTTCGTCACCAGCGCGCCATGCGGCGAGGCGGCGTCCCACCCGAGGAGGGTCACGGCGTACCCGCCTGCGGGCACCTCGATGCGCTGCGGGCCGGGGTCCTGCGTCATGAAGGACCCGCCCTGCTCGAGGGTGACCGCGAGCAGGTGGCGGTTCTGGTCCTCGAACGCGACGTCGGGGTAGCCCTCGATCACGCACGGCTCCTCGGAGAAGTTCACGAGCCGGATCGGCATGCCCCGATGCCCGGTGGCCGCATCGGGCTCGCCCTTGAGCAGGGTCGCCTTGTCGGGCGTGCACCACTGCGGGTCGAGATCGCCGGATGCCGGAGCCGCCGTGGGCACCGGGGCCCCCGGTGCGTTCGGGTCGGGCAGCGCGCCGAAGGTGTTCTGCGCTTCGATCTCGCGTTGGGCGTCGACCTCGGCCTGGATCGCGGCCGTGCGCGCCTGGTCGGCCAAGACCCCGCCCGCGACCACCGCCACGACTGCGACGGCCGCCGCCGGCAGGAGCCAGACGGGACGCCGGGCCTGCGGCGCCGCACCGGATTCTGCGGGTGCCGGGGCGGGCACGCGGGCGACGAGGCCCGGCATCCATCCCACGACCAGACCCCAGAGGGCGCCCGCCGCTGCCGACGCGCCGAACTCGCCCACCAGGAGTCCGCGGGGTCCGGACATCGCGACGGAGCTCCACGCGGAGGCGACGTCGACGGCGAGTCCGACGAGCGCGCCTGCGGCGACGGCCGCGAACCACGCGCCGACGAGGAGCGCTCCGTGGCGTGCCGCGAGCGCGGTGAACAGCGCATGGCAGAGCGCGACGGCGAGCGCGCCGCCCAGTACGATCACGATCAGCCATCCGCCGACCGGACCCCACAGGAGCGACGGCGAAACGAGGTCGGGCACGAGGTTGCCGACCTGGGCGGCCCCGCCGGGGAGCTGCGAGAACACCCATCGGGCGCCGACGACGAGGATCCAGAGTGCCGCGGCGAGCGCGCTCGATGCGAGCAGGCGGCCAGTGGTGAGAGTGCGCATCGCCTCTCATATTGGCGAGCCCCGCCCCCATCCGCGAAACGCCGGCGCGTCGCTCGGACGTCCCGGCACCGCGCCCGGACGTCCCTGCCCGTGCGGGAGGCGCTTCACCCGGCCGCGCTCGCCGGGCGCGGCATCCGTCGCTCTCAGTCCTGAGCCGGACCGGGCCCGTACAGCTCGCCGATCTTCTGCGACGTGAACCAGCCGTCGTAGGCCGCGGACTTCGGCCATCCCTCGGGCGAGTCCTGCCAGTCCTCCTGACGGCCGTACGGCAGCAGGTCGATCAGGGGGAACGTGTGGCTCAACTGTTCGGTGCCACGGCCGTTCGTGTGCCACGTGCGGTACACGGTGTCGCCGTCGCGGAGGAAGACGTTCACCGCGAAGCCGCCGCCCGCTGGCGCGTCCATGTCGGCGCCGAACGGGCTGTCGGCCGTCGAGTACCACTCCATGCGGTTGCCGGTCTTCTCCTTGTACGCCAGCGCCTCGTCGATCGGCCCCTGCGTCACGATCACGAAGCGGGCGTCGTACGCCTCGAGGAAGTCGAGACGCGTGTACTGCGAAGTGAACCCGGTGCAGCCGGGGCAGTGCCATTCCTTGCCCTCGAACCACATGTGGTTGTAGACGATGAGCTGCGACTTGCCCTCGAAGACGTCGGCCAGGCGCACAGGCCCGTCCTTGCCCACGAGCGTGTACGCCGGCAGCTCCACCATCGGCAGCCGCCGCCGCTGCGCGGCGATCGCATCGAGCTCGCGCGTGGCGGCCTTCTCGCGGACGCGCAATTCGGCGAGTTCGCGGCGCCACGTCTCGGCGTCGACGACGGGCGGAAGGGCTAGCTGGGTCGTGCTCTGCATCGGGACCTCCGAGTGTGCGAGTGCGTATGTTCACACTGTACACATCTGGATGCCGGCGTCAAGGGGTCACGCGTCGACAGGCGGTGCCCGTCGCGCCTCACGAGCCGGAAGCGAAGAACTTGCTCGGGATCCTCGACATGTTCGAAGCGCTTCGATATCGTCGCGAACGGTCGAAGAAGACCATCACCGAACACGACAGGAGTGTTTCATCGTGAGATTCAGACGTTCAGCCGTCGGACTCGTCGTGGCGACCGGCGTCGTCGTCCCGCTGGCGATCGCCGCCCCCGCCACCGCGACGCAGGAGCCGACGCCGCCTGCGAGCGCGCCCGCGACCGATTACGAATGGTCGAACGCGGCCATCTCGGGCGGCGGATACGTGCCGGGCATCGTCTACAACCAGACGGAGCCGGGCCTGGTCTACGCGCGCACCGACATCGGCGGCGCTTACCGGCTCGACCGCGACACCGACGAGTGGGTGCCCCTGCTCGACCACGTCGGCTGGGACGACTGGAACCGGCTGGGCGTGCTCAGCCTCGCCACCGACCCGGTCGACACCAGCCGCGTCTACGTGGCGACGGGCATGTACACGAACGAGTGGGACGCGAACAACGGCGCCATCCTCCGCTCGGGCGACTACGGTGCCACCTGGGACGCCGCGCCCCTCCCCTTCAAGGTCGGCGGCAACATGCCCGGACGCGGCATCGGCGAGCGGCTGCAGGTCGACCCCAGCGACAACGATGTGCTCTACTACGGCGCCGAACAGGGCCAGGGTCTCTGGCGGTCGACGGACGCGGGCGTGACGTTCTCCCGCGTCGACTCCTTCCCCAACGCGGGCGACTTCGTGCCCGACGCCGGCTCGGGCAACTCGTACCTGATGCAGAATCTCGGCGTGCTGTGGACGGCGTTCGACACGTCATCGACGGATGCCGGATCCCCGACGCAGACGGTCTTCACGGCGGTGGCCGACACCGACGACATCCTCTACCGCTCCGACGATGCGGGCGCCACGTGGGCTCCAGTCACGGGTGCTCCGACGGGGTTCCTGCCGCATCACGGCGTGATCGATGAGGCCGGCCGCTTCCTCTATCTCACGACGAGCAACACGTCGGGACCCTACGACGGCTCCGACGGCGAGGTGTGGCGCTACGGCCTCGACGACCGCTCGTGGACGAACATCACACCGACCTACCGGCCGGTGGGCGTCGACTTCGGGTTCGGCGGACTCACGGTCGACAAGAGCGACCCCGACACGATCATGGTTGCGTCGCAGATCCAGTGGTGGCCCGACATCCTGATCTTCCGTTCGACCGACCGCGGCCAGACCTGGAGCCCGATCTGGGAGTACGCCTACGGCGCGGACGGCAGCACCACCCTCAACGCGCGCTATTCGCAGTCCGTCGATGAGGTGCCCTGGCTGACGTTCGGCAAGGAGCCCGGCAGCCCGGTGCCCTGGTCCGAGCCCGCACCGAAGCTCGGCTGGATGGTGTCGGCGCTCGAGATCGACCCGTTCGACTCCGACGAGCTGATGTACGGCACAGGCGCGACCATCTACCGCAGCGATGACCTGACCGCCTGGGACGAGCCCGGTAGCGTCATCCACCTGGCTCCCGAGGCGTTCGGCATTGAGGAGACGGCCATCCAGGATCTCGTGGCACCGGCCGGCGACGTCGACCTCGTGTCGGCGATGCTCGATCTCGGCGGCTTCGTCCACGACGACCTCGGCACCGTTCCGCAGAGCTTCCGTGCGCCGTACTTCGGCGGAGGCACGAGCGTGGATGCCGCAGGCCTCGCGCCCAACGTCATCGTGCGCGCCGGCACCGACGGCGGCGGCGCGCGCGTGGTCGCGGCATCCGTCGACTCGGGCGTCTCGTGGGTCACCTCGCCCGTGGCGGAGGGAGCGAGCGGATCGGGCACCGTCACCGTGACCGCCGACGGATCGGGCATCGTGTGGGCGCCCGATGGCGCGGCCGTACGGCACTCGGCCGATGGCGGCGTGACCTTCGCAGAGGTCGCGGGGCTGCCCGTGGGCGCGCGCGTCGAGAGCGACCGCGTCGACGCGTCGCGGGTGTACGCCTTCGCGGGCGGCGTGTTCTACCGCTCGGGCGACGGCGGAGCGAGCTTCGCCGCCGTGAGCAGCGGTGCGCTGCCGGCCGAGGGCCCGGTGCGCTTCGGCGCGACGCCGGGCGCCATCGGCGACGTGTGGCTCGCCGGCGGGTCCGACGAGGGCGGCGCCTACGGCCTCTGGCACTCGAGGGACGGCGGCTCGACCTGGGCCGCGGTCGCCGGATTCGACGAGGCCGACACCGTCGGCTTCGGCAAGGCGGCACCCGGTGCGACGAGCCCCGCGATCTACACCGCCGCCTCTCGCGACGGAGTGCGCGGCGTTTACCGGTCCACCGACGACGGTGCGACGTGGGCGCGCATCAACGACGACGAGCACGAGTGGGGCTGGATCGGCGCCGACATCGAGGGCGACCCCGATGTCTTCGGGCGCGTCTACATCGCGACGAACGGCCGCGGCATCGTGGTCGGCGACGACACCGCTGCGACCGCGCCCCCGACGTGGTCGTCGACCGCGGTATACGACGAGGGCGACGTCGTGACGTTCGACGGCGCCGTGTGGGCGGCGTCCTGGTGGACGAAGGGCGAGGCGCCGGGGTCGAAGAAGAACGGGGCGTGGCAGGAGATCGCCGCGACTCCGACCGGGGTCGCCGTCTGGACCGCGTCGCGCATCTTCGACAACGGAGACGTCGTCTGGAGGGATGACGGCATCTGGCGCGCGAAGTGGTGGACGCGCGGCGACGAACCGGAAGCCAAGAAGAACGGCCCCTGGGAGCGGATCGGCTGAGAGAAGCGGGGCGGTCGCCGGCGGGAGTGCCGGCGACCGCACTCGACGGCCCGAGGGAACTCGGCGAGCGCCGCCACGTGCTCCGTCCGAACCCGCTGCAGCTCCACGCGACAAGCAACCACGTACGTCGGATGGCGCGCATTCGCGAGCAGCAGGACCGTCCGGGGTGTGCCCGGTTCCAGCAGTGCATGTTTATGCGGGGTAGCGAGGATAGTCACTTCGTTCATAGGCTGGACAGGAAAGCAATCCACCTCGAAAAGTCATCTGGAGGATGATCGATGGAGATCACACGACGAACGGTCCTGACGGGCGCCGCGATCCTGGGAGCCGCCGCAGCGATCGGCGGCGCCGGTCCCGCAACGGCGGCGACCATGCCGGTGACGCAGGGCGACACGTCGGCGAACCCCAAGACGGTTGAGCGCTGGGGAATGCACGAGATCGTGCTGCGCGGTCCCGACAAGGGGAACCCATACGTCGACGTCACGCTGGCCGCCGTGTACCAAGGCGCGGGGCAGACGATCACTGTGCCCGGGTTCTACGACGGCGACGGGACGTTCCGCGTGCGCTTCTCGCCTCCGCAGACGGGCGAATGGACGTGGACGGTCGACAACAACCTGCCGGCGCTGCGGAACTCCGGACGCCTCACCGTCGTCGAACCGTCCGCGGGCAACCACGGTCCGGTGCAGGTCGTGCCAGGCGGCTACCACTTCGTCTACGCCGACGGGTCGCCCTTCCGCCAGATCGGCACGACGTCCTACTCGTGGGCGCTCCAATCGGATGAGAAGTGCGAGCTGACCCTGAACACCCTCAGCACGTCGCCGTTCAACAAGATCCGCATGCTCGTGTTCCCCAACGTGCCCGCGGTCGCGACCGATCCCTTCGTGCGCACGGGCACCGGGCCCAGGGACTGGGACCCAACGCGCATCGATCCCGCCTACTTCCGTCGGTATGAGACCCGCATCCAGCGGCTGCTCGAACTCGGGATCCAGGCCGACGTGGTCCTGTTCCAGCCATACGACCCCGCTCGCGGCTACTCCGACATGAAGCGCGCCGACGACGAACGGTACGTGCGCTACGTCGCCGCCCGTTTCGGCGCGTACCGCAACGTGTGGTGGTCGATGGCGAATGAGTACGACGACAACGAGACCAAGACGCTCGAGGACTGGGACCACCTGCTCCAGGTCCTCCAGGCAGCGGATCCGCACAGCAGACTGCGCTCGATCCACAACAAGAACATCTACTACGACGCACGCAAGGCGTGGATCACGCACGCGAGCATCCAGAGCTCGGGCGCCGCACTGGACGGCCTGCGCGCGCATTTCCACCGCCAGTTCGCCCTGAAGCCCGTGATCTTCGACGAGGTCGCCTACGAGGGCAACATCAGCGAGCGCTGGGGTCAGCTCTCCGGCGAGCAGATGACGCACCGGTTCTGGAACACCTTCGTCGGCGGCACCTACTGCGGGCACGGCGAGACCCTCAACCCCGAGCAGAAGCCCAGCATCTCCTGGCTCGGACAGGGCGGCACGCTGAACGGCACGAGCGCCCCGCGACTGGCCTTCCTCAAGCAGATCATGGAGGACGGCCCGGCTCCCGGGATCGACGCGCTGCAGCCCGACTGGGACTACGACATCGCCGGAGTCGACAGCCAGTACTACATGCGCTACTTCGGCGAGAGCGCGCCGACCGAGTGGGATGCCGTGCTGCCGAGCGGTGCCGGGCGGTCGTACAACGTCGACATCATCGACACCTGGAATATGACGATCACGCCCGCCGGCGTGTTCAACATGGCGAAGGTCCCCCGGGGCGCTCAGGATCCGGCTCGTCCCGCGATCTCTCTGCCGGGCAAGCAGTGGATCGCGGTCAGGTTCACCCGGGTGTGAGGAGACATCCCGCACACTGCGGGAACGCGCGAACAGACGTCGCCTATCCGTAGCTGGGCGGGGGGTCGGTCGGCGGCGGGTGCCGTCGATCGCCCCTCA
The DNA here is from genome assembly GCF_010634885.1 of Microbacterium sp. B35-04. NCBI lineage: Bacteria > Bacillati > Actinomycetota > Actinomycetes > Micrococcales > Microbacteriaceae > Microbacterium > Microbacterium sp. B35-04. The sequence goes on from NZ_MWLP01000034.1 coordinate 22,728, forward strand.
CCCCGGTCAGACGTTCGGGCGCACTCAGGGTCCGGACGTGCCGTCGGCCGCGGCGAGCTCCTCAGCGCGTCGATCGAGGACCTGCGCGACGCCCTCCTCGCGCGACGGCGTGCCCGGCGCTCATCGCTCGACCGACGGAGGGGCGACGTGGGCCCACAGCAACGACGACGAGTACGAGTGGGCCTGGATCAGAGCCGAGAGGGCGGCTTCGCGGCATCCATCTCGGCCGGTTCGATGACGCGCGCGGACTAGCATTTCGCCATGGCCAGTCACGCCGAGAAGCCGGAGCTGCACGTCGACACGGTGGCGGAGTGGGAGCGCTGGCTGGAATCCGCCCCTGACCCCGCCGGGGTTCGGCTGCGGCTGCGCAAGACGGCGACCGCCAAGCCAGGGATCACGTACGCCGAAGCGCTCGACGTCGCACTGTGCTTCGGATGGATCGACGGGCAGAAGCAATCGCTCGACGCCCACTACTTCCTGCAGTCGTTCACTCCGCGACGCCCGCGCAGCATCTGGTCGAAGGTCAACATCGGGCACGTGACGCGACTGATCGAGGAAGGCCGGATGCGGCCCGCGGGCCAGCACGAGATCGATCGGGCGAAAGCGGACGGACGCTGGGATGCCGCCTACCGCCAGCGCGACGGCGACCTCCCCGCCGAGTTGCAGGAGGCCCTCGATGCCGACCCCCCGGTCGCCGCTGCGTTCGCCGCGCAGTCCGCGCAGAACCGGTTCGCGATGGCCTTCCGCGTGGGGAACCTCAAGCGCCCCGAGTCACGTGCTGCCCGCGTCACCCAATACGTCGAGATGCTCAAGCGGGGCGAGTCGATCCACTGACGCGACCTTCGGTGGTCTCACCAATCACCCGCCGCACGGGCTTCCGGCGGGGGTAGGCAGACTCACAGGAAATGAATCACAAAAAGATAACGACAGACCCTTCCCTTCGTTACCTCGCCGTTATAGAGTTCATGCACGGTAGTTGTTTTGCTGTGGCAGCTACCGGCATGTGATTGCAGGACACTCTTGGTGCAAGGGACAAGGGCCGGTCGGTAGCCTCTCCGACCGGCCCTTACTCTTGCCCTCGATCAACGCCTCTCCTCCACAGCCAGGGCGAACCACACGCCCCCCGGCAGTTATCCACAGAAACCCGGCTTGACCAGCCTTTTGACCCGCACGGCCGCACGAGCAAGGGCCGGTCGGGGAACCCGACCGGCCCTCGCATCCGCGGCGACTGCTAGTGGTTGACCGCCTTCTCTGCACCGATGCCGGTGAGCGAGCGCACCTCCATCTCGGACTGCTTCGCCGCGTCCTCGGGGGTCTTGTCGAGCACGCTCACGATCCAGCCCAGCAGGAAGGCGAGCGGGATCGAGATGATGCCCGGGTTCGACAGCGGGAACCAGGCGAAGTTGATCGCCTCGGTCTTCAGCATCGACGTCTCAGAGCCCGACACGACCGGCGAGAACACGATGAGCAGGATCGCCGAGGTGAGACCGCCGTACATGCTCCACAGGGCGCCCTTCGTCGTGAAGCGCTTCCAGAAGAGCGAGTACACGATGGTGGGCAGGTTGGCCGACGCCGCGACGGCGAAGGCGAGTGCGACGAGGAACGCGACGTTCTGGCCGTTCGCACCGATGCCGCCGACGATCGCGACGATGCCGATGATGACCACGGTGCGGCGCGCGACCTTGACCTCGGCTCCCGGCTCGGGCTTGCCCTTCTTCACGACCGACGCATAGATGTCGTGCGCGAACGAAGCGGCCGCCGTGATGGTGAGACCGGCGACCACCGCGAGGATCGTCGCGAACGCGATCGCCGAGATGAGGCCGAGCAGCAGCGGTCCGCCGAGCGAGAACGCGAGCAGCGGTGCCGCCGAGTTCGGGCCGCCGGGAGCGGCGGCGATGACCGCCGGGCCGACGAGGGCGGCCGCGCCATAGCCGAGCACCAGCGTGAACACGTAGAAGATGCCGATCAGCCAGATGGCCCAGACCACCGACTTGCGCGCCTCCTTGGCCGTGGGCACGGTGTAGAACCGCATGAGCACGTGGGGCAGTGCGGCCGTGCCCAGCACGAGGGCGAGGCCGAGCGAGAGGAAGTCGATCTTCGCGACCTCCGACACGCCGTACTTCAGACCCGGGTCGAGGATCGCGGGGTTCTCGGCGACCGCGACGGCCTTGTCGAGAAGCGCGGAGAAGTCGAACCCGTTGAGCGCCAGCACCCACACGGTCATCACACCGGCGCCCGCGATGAGCAGCACCGCCTTGATGATCTGCACCCACGTGGTGCCCTTCATGCCGCCGATGAGCACGTAGAGGATCATGAGTGCGCCCACCACCGTGATGACGAGAGCCTGACCGAGCTGGTCGCCGATGCCGAGCAGCAGCGAGACCAGGCCACCGGCACCGGCCATCTGCGCGAGCAGATAGAAGAAGCAGACGACGAGCGTCGTGGTCGCTGCGGCGATGCGAACCGGACGCTGCTTGAGGCGGAACGACAGCACATCGGCCATCGTGAACTTGCCCGTGTTGCGCAGGAGCTCCGCGACGAGGAGAAGCGCCACCAGCCAGGCGACCAGGAACCCGATCGAGTAGAGGAAGCCGTCGTACCCCGTCATGGCGATCGCGCCGACGATGCCCAGGAACGACGCCGCAGACAGGTAGTCGCCGGCGATGGCCGCGCCGTTCTGGCCGCCCGTGAACGACCGTCCTGCGGCGTAGTAATCGGCGGCCGTCTTGTTGTTCCGGCTGGCGCGGAACACGATGACCATCGTCACGGCGACGAACGCGCCGAAGATGGCGATGTTGAGCCAGGGCTCACCGGGCGAGGTGCTCGCCGCTTCGAAGCGCAGCATCAGCGGGCCTCCTCGTTCTTGAGAGCGTCTGACTCGAAGGTGCCGGTCTCGATCTCGTCGCGGATCTCCTCCGCGAGCGGGTCGAGGTTGCGGTTGGCGTAGTGCACGTACCAGGTCGTCACGGCGAAGGTGGTGACCACCTGGGCCATGCCGAGCACCATCGCGATGTTGACACTCCCGAACACTCGGGTGGACATGAAGTCGTGCGCATAGGTGGCGAGCAGCACGTAGGCGAAGTACCAGGCGAGACAAGCGCCCAGAACGGGGAAGACGAAGCTCCGGTGGGTGCGCCGAAGCCGTTGGAACTCAGATGATGATTGGACCGCGCCGTAGTCGACCTCTGCGAGGTCTATGGCGGCGCGTGGGGCTTCGTTGCCCATGACGTCTCTCCTTCGAGGGGGGTCGGCGGGCCGTGGCCGCGCCGCTGCGTTGACAGTGCGACCATGGTCGCGCGCGGCCGGGCGGGCCGGGGGTGGCCGCCGTTCGTCGTCGGTGAACGGGGTTCATGGTGCGACGAACGGCGGATCGACGACGACGAACGACGGCGAGGAACGACGGCGGCTACGCTGGCGTGCATGCCCGAGTCGATGCTGCTCGCCGCTGCCGCCGGCGCCGTCGCCGGGGCGCTCGCGGTCGGCGTGGTCATCCTGCTCCGGCGGATCGTGGTCACCTCGAAGGATCTCGGCACCGACGTCGAGCAGGCGACCTACCAGACGCTTCACCTCGCGAGCCGGGCGGCCAAGCACCTCCGGGGCGGCATCGCCGAAGGCGACGCGACACGTGCCGGGCGGCACCTGCGAGCGCTTCTCGGGTGCGAGACCCTCGCTCTCGTCGACCCGGCGGGCCATGTCACGATCGAGGGCGACGACGCCGTCCGTGAGGTCGCGGGACGCCTCGCCGCCGAGGCACGCGCCTCGAACCGTCCGCAGCTGCAGCGGCGCATCCGGATCGGCGACCGGGAGACGGATGTCGTCGCCGCGCCGATCATCGCGGGCGGCGCGCCCGCCGGCGCCATCGTCGCCTTCGCCCCGCGCGTGCGGGCCGGTCTCGTGCGCGCGACCGGCGAGGTGGCGGACTGGGTCGCGGCGCAGGTCGAGCTCGGCGAGCTCGACGCTTCGAGAGCGGCGCTCGCCGAGGCCGAGGTGCGCGCGCTGCGCGCGCAGATCAGCCCGCACTTCATCTACAACTCGCTGAACGCGATCGCCTCGTTCATCAACACCGACCCGGCCAAGGCGCGGGACCTCGTGCTCGAGTTCGCCGACTTCACGCGCTACTCGTTCCGCCGGCACGGCGACTTCACCACGGTCGCCGAGGAGCTCCGTTCGATCGACAGCTATCTGAAGCTCGAGCGCGCACGGTTCGGCGATCGGCTGAAGGTGACGCTGCAGATCGCCCCGGAGGTCCTCTCGACGGTCGTGCCGTTCCTGTCGATCCAGCCACTCGTCGAGAACGCCGTGAGGCACGGGCTCGAGGGCAAGGAGGGTGGCGGGCGCATCACGATCGAGGCATCCGATCTGGGCGCCTTCGCCGAGATCAGCGTCGAGGACGACGGTGTCGGCATCGATCCCGACGCACTCGAACGCGCGCTCGCCGGCGCCGCGACCGGCCAGCACGTGGGACTGCGCAACGTGGACGCCCGCCTGCGACAGGTGTACGGCAACGAGCACGGGCTGGTCGTCGAGACGAATGTGGGCGCCGGCACCCTGGTGCGGATGCGCGTGCCGAAGTCTCAGCCGGGCCGCGTCGCGGCAGCCTCCACCGCTCCCGGCCGCACACCGGCATCCCCCGCTCCTGCCGGCACCGAAGGGAGGCGGGAACGGTGATCTCCGTGCTCATCGCCGACGACGAACAGCCCGCGATCGACGAGCTCGCATTCCTGCTCGGGCAGGACGCGCGCATCGGGGTCATCCACCAGGCGGCGTCGGGCGCCGAGGCGATCCGGCTCCTCACGCGCGAGCCCGTCGACGCCGCGTTCCTCGACATCCACATGCCCGGCCTCAACGGCTTCGATCTCGCCCGCGCACTGCAGCGCTTCGAACGCCGGCCGGCGCTCGTCTTCGTGACCGCCGACGAAGAGAGCGCCCTCGAGGCCTTCGACCTCGCCGCGGTCGACTATCTGCTGAAGCCGGTCCGCACCGAGCGGCTGCACCGCTCGGTCACTCGCATCGTCGAGGCCATCAAAGCGCAGGCTGCGCCGACGACGGATGCCGCGGCATCCGCGCAGCCGGAGATGATCGCCGTCACGCTGGGCGGCACGACGCGCATGATCCGACGCGACGAGGTGCGGTACGTGCAGGCGCAGGGCGACTATGCCCGGCTGCACACCGAGGAGGCGAGCTACCTCGTGCGGGTGCCGATGTCGGACCTCGAACGGCAGTGGGCCGACACGTTCGTGCGCATCCACCGCTCGTACCTCGTCGCGATCCCTCACCTCGCGCGTCTGCGGCTCGGCGGCGACCACCCGAGCGTCGTGGTCGGCGGCGCCGAACTGCCGGTGAGCCGGCGCCTCCTGCCGGCTCTGCGTGATCGACTCGAGTCGACGACGATCCGGTCGCGGACATGACCTCCCGCGCATCGCACGGCAGCGCCGGCGAAGAGTCCGACTCCCGCGCCGGCGGCCCGCTGTCTCGAGACGCACCCGGCTCGCACGCCGCCGCCGCCGCGGACGACGCTCCCACCGACCGCGCGGTGCCATCCGCTGCGGCAGCACCGCCCGAGCGCGTGCGCGTGACCGCGCCGCGCGCCGGCTCGCCCGCCGCCTCGCCCCGGCCGGTGTCGCGCAACGCCGCCGATGCGCCGACGAGCGACATCGCCGGAGTGTACGTGCGCTCGCTGATCCGCTCGCAGCTGCGACTCGGAGTCGTGTTCGCGGTCGGATTCGCGGCGGCGACGGCACTGTTCGTGCTGGCGATCGCCTTCGTGCCCGCGTTCGACACCACGTTCGTTCTCGGCGTGCCGGTGTCGTGGCTGCTGCTCGGCGTGGGCGTCTACCCGCTGGCCATCACGGTCGCCGCACTCTATCTGCGTGCGGCTTCGCGCAACGAGGCACGCTACCGGTCGCTGACGGAGGACGAGTGAACCCCGCCATCGGCTACACCGCGATCGCCGCCGTCGCGATCGTGTCGGCGCTCATCGGGTTCTACGGCCTGCGGGTCTCCCGCACGACGAGTGACTTCTACGTGGCGAGCCGCACGGTGCGGCCGTGGTGGAACGCCTCGGCCATCGGCGGTGAGTACCTGTCGGCGGCGTCGTTCCTCGGCATCGCGGGCCTCATCCTGCTCACGGGATCGGCGGCGCTCTGGTTCCCGATCGGCTACACGGCCGGGTATCTCATGCTGCTGCTGTTCGTCGCCGCCCCGCTGCGCCGCTCGGGCGCCTACACGATCCCCGACTTCACCGAGGCGCGGCTCGACTCGGTCTGGGCGCGCCGCGTGACGAGCACGCTCGTCATCGTCATCGGCTGGTTCTACATCGTGCCGCAGCTGCAGGGCGCGGCGCTGACCGTGCGGATCACCACCGGCCTCCCCGCCTGGGTCGGCTCGCTCGCCGTCGCGGTGATCGTCGCCGTCGTCGTCGCGGCCGGCGGCATGCGGTCGATCACGTTCGTGCAGGCGTTCCAGTTCTGGCTGAAGCTCACGGCGCTCGCGATCCCGGTGGTGGCGATCCTGCTCCTCGTCGGCGACGTGCCGCCCGCCCTGCCGCCCGTCGAGGCGTTCCCGGCGAGTGCCGGTCCAGGCGACCTCGAGGTGTACCGGACGATCTCGCTCATGGTCGCGCTGCTGCTCGGCACATTGGGGCTCCCCCACGTGCTGGTGCGCTTCTACACCAACCCCGACGGGGTGGCAGCGCGACGCACGACCGTGATCGTGCTCGTGATGCTCTCGGTCTTTTACCTGTTCCCCACGGCGTTCGGACTGCTGGGCCGGGCGTTCGCCCCCGACCTCGCCGCCTCGGGCGACGCCGACGCGCTCGTCCTGCTCCTGCCGAGCCGACTGGTCGCCGGGCCGCTGGGCGACCTGCTCACGGCCCTCGTCATCGCCGGCGCGTTCGCGGCGTTCCTCTCCACGTCGTCGGGTCTCGTCGTCTCCCTCGCCGGCGTGATCAGTCAGGACCTTCTCGGCGGCAGCGTCCGGGGGTTCCGCATCGCGGCCGTGCTCTCGTCGTTCGTCCCGCTCGTCGTGGCCCTGGCCACGGAGTCGGCCGGGCTGGCCGGCAGCGTGGGACTCGTGTTCGCCTTCACCGCGTCGACGCTGTGTCCCGTCCTCCTGCTCGGCATCTGGTGGCGCGGCCTCACGGCGCGAGGCGCCATCGCCGGCATGCTCACCGGCGCGGTGCTGTCGGGCGTCGCGATCCTCGGGGGTGGGATCGTGTCGGCGTGGCTCCCCTCGCTGCGCCCGTTCCTCGAGCAGCCGGCGGCGTGGACCGTGCCGATCGCGGTGCTCGCGATCGTGATCGTCTCGCGCGGCGACCGCCGCGGGATCCCGCGCGGCACCGACCTGTTCCTCGCCCGACTGCACGCACCGGAGGGTTCACGGCGCCTCGGACTCGACGGCTGACCGCGCCCCTCGACGACCTCAGGAACCGGCAGGCGTCACACGCCGCCGCCGCCTCCGCCGCCACCACCACCGCCGGCGGAGCCGCCGCCCGACGAACCGCCCGACGACGAGGATGCCGAGGCCGACGACGACAGCGTCGAGATGCCGGCCGAGAACGCCGCGGCGTTGAACCCCGTCGAGCCCGCGTACCAGCCGGGTGAGTTGCCTTCGCCGTAGAGCACGGCGAGCTCGTCGGCCCACTTCTTCTCCTGGCCGAACACGACCGCGTACGGCAGGAGCTTCTCGTACAGCTTCAGCTTCACCCGCGGGTCGGAAATGTCGACCGGCACCCGCTCGGCGCCCTGCGGCGACTGCAGCATGCGGATGCGGTCAGCCTCCGCCCATTCGATGAACTGCTTCAGGCCGTGCAGGTGGTCGCGCACTTCGGCGCCGGCGGCGGTAAGCGGCTTGCGCGACACCATTCCGCCCACGACCACGACGACGACGAAGGCACCGACGATCAGCAGGATGGGCACGAGCGGCGTCACCCAGGCCACCATCGCCGCGATGCCGAACAGCAGCACCAGCACCGCCGAGACGATCGCGATCGCCACCGGCCACGCTCTCGCACTCGCCGGGACCGTCCGGCGGAGTCCGCGCGTCGACAGTTCCGATGTCGCCGCCTTGAGCACCGTCTGCGCCGTCGACGAGAACCGGGTGTCGGTGCGCCCGAACTCGAACTCCTCGCCCGCTACGCCGTTCGGGAAGAGGCCGGGAAGAAGCATCCGTCCATCTCCGTCTGCCAGCGACGGGTCGACGAGCACGGCCTTCAGACGGGTGCCGCCGAACATCTTCGCCGGGCCCTCTTCGATGCGGATGCTGCCCACCACGGCCTGCTCGAGCACCTCGGCGGGGATCGCCTTCGTCGTGTGACCGAGGAGCACCGCGCTCTCGAGCGCGTCGATGCCGCGCGGCGGGGTGAACTCGGCGATGATCACGGGCCGGCCGGGTTCGTCCCGGAGGTGCCGCGCGCGCGTGCGGGCCGCGAGGATCACCGCGGTGCCGAGGCCCAGCAACGCCACCAGTCCCTGCAGCCAGCCCCACGGCGAGGCGAGGTACGACGTGTCGAATTCGGTGAAGGTCTCGGGCTCGAACCCGATCGCAATGGTCATCGTCTGGTACGGCTGCACGTCCGAGACGGATGCCGCGACCGCACCGTCGACCTCCGAGACGTCGCACCTGCGGGTGTCGTCCTGGTAGCCCGCGTAGCAGGCCAGACCACCGGTGCGCGCGGCATCCAGCTCGTCGGACATCGTGACGCGGGCGGTGACGCGCCCGAACGGCTGCGGCCACGCCGTGCCGTTCACATCCCAGTAGAACTCGTCCGACCCGGTGTCGGCGAAGTACCGCGTGACGTTCTCGAGCGTGTAGGTGAACACGTAGGTCTGGCGGCCGTGGACGAAGTCGCCGGCACGCGAGGTCATCAGGAAGAGTCCGTCCTCCGTCTCGGTCTCGGCCTCGCGCGGTGCACCGTTCTCGTCGGTGAGAGAGACCAGCTGCGGGTCGAGCGGCGCACCCTGGTAGCTGTCGGGGATGGCGCGGCGCATGCCGCGGTTCTGGTCGAACTCGGGGAAGATCGCGACGAACGTCTCCACGACGGTGAGCGTGCTCGTGCCGTCCTCCGCGCGGCCCAGCTGGTACTTGACATCGAGGCTCTCGAACGAGAAGTCCTCGACATCCGCACGGGCGGGAGGAGCGACGACGACCGTGAGCAGCAGGCCCGCGAAAAGAGCGAGCAGCAGGCCCACGACGCCGAGACGACGCGAGCGCCACGACGCGATGGAGGATGACGACATGCCGCCAGCCTAGGGTCCGCAGCCTGCCCTACTCTTGACGGTATGACCGACCGCCGTCTCGCCATCGACGCCTGGGAGAGCCTCTTCCGTGCCCAGCACGAGGTGTTCGGCGACATCAACGGCGACTTCGACGACGAGATGCTGAGCCAGGCCGAGTACGACGTCCTCCTCACCGTCACGCGCTCCGACGATCTCACCGCGCGCCTCCGCGACGTGACCGCCAACATGCTCATCAGCCAGCCCAGTGTGTCGCGTCTCGTCGACCGCATGGTGGCGCGTGGGCTGCTCACCAAATGCGCGGACCCCGACGACGGTCGCGGGGCGCTCGTGCACGCGACGGATGCCGGGGCGTCGCTGTTCCGCCGCATCGCCAGTGCGCACGGCCGGGCCATCGCCGAGCGGATGTCGCTGCTGTCCGACGAGGAGCTCGCTCAGCTGCGCGAGCTCACTGCCAAGCTCCGCAAGCCGCAGCCCGACTGCTGACTCCCAGCTCGGTCGTTGAGCGAGCGCGGCGAGACGAAACGCCCCAGCCGGCGTCGCACGTCGGCTCGCTGCGTTTCGTCTCGCTCGTCCTCGCCCGCTCAACGACCGGTGGCTCCGGCCTCCTCACGGGGTGCGCCGCCGGAGCGTGAGCGACGCGAGGATCAGCGCTCCCGCGGCGAAGGCGACCACCACGAGGAGCGGTCCGAAGACATCCCACCCCTCGTCGCCCGCGGTCACCGCGTTGATCGTGTCGATGGCATAGCTCAGGGGCAGCACCTTCGAGATCTGGTACAGCGCCTCGGGCATGTCTTCGCGCGGCATGAACAGGCCGCCGAGGATGATCTGCGGGAACACGATCAGCGGCATGAACTGCACGGCCTGGAACTCGGTCCGCGCGAAGGCGCTGGCGAGGAGTCCCAGCGCGCTGCCGAGGATCGCATCGACGACGGCCACCAGGCCCAGCTGCCACAGCGGTCCGTCGACATCGAGCCCGCACACCCACACCGCGAAGGTGACGGTGATGACGGCCTGCAGCGTCGCCATCAGGGCGAACGCGAGACCGTAGCCGAGGATGAAGTCGGCCTTGGCGATCGGGGTCGTCATGAGCCGCTCGAGGGTGCCCGACCGGCGCTCGCGGAGCGTCGTGATGGAGGTGATGAGGAACATCACGATGAAGGGGAAGAGCGCGAGGATCGGACCGCCGAACTGGTCGAACACGCCCTCCTGTTCGCTGAACAGCCACGCGAACAGCCCGACGAGGATGCTCGGCGCGACGAGCATCAGGGCGATCGAACGCGGGTCGTGGCTGAGCTGGCGGAGCACCCGCCCGGCGGTCGCGAAGGTGAGCATGCCGTTCACGAGCCGCTCCCCTGATCCGTGGGGGGCTCCTGCGCAGGCACGTGAGGATGCTGCGCCTGCTCCCGCGCCTCGCGGCGGGTGAGCGGGTGCGGTTCCTGAGCCCCGTCCGGTCCCTGAGCCCCGTCGGGTCCCTGAGCTTGTCGAAGGGCGTCGCGTTCGATGAGCGCGAGGAACGCGGCATCCGGATCCGTCGTCCCGGTGTCTGCGAGCAGGCCCGCCGGCGTCGTGTCGGCGACGACACGACCCACCCGCATGAGCACGAGGCGGTCGCAGCGCAGCGCCTCGTCCATGACGTGGCTCGAGACGACGAGCGTCGCGCCCGCGTCCGCGAGAGCGCGGAAGACCTCCCACAGCTCGGCGCGCAGCACCGGGTCGAGCCCCACCGTCGGCTCGTCGAGGACGAGCAGTTCGGGGGCACCGAGCATCGCGACCGCGAGCGAGACGCGGCTCTCCTGCCCGCCGCTCAGGGAGTCGATGGTCTGATCGCGCTGGTCGGCGAGCCCCACCTGCTCGATGACCCGGTCGACGTCGCTGCGCGGCGCGCCGACGAGGCGCGCGAAGTACCGCAGGTTCTGCTCGATCGTGAGGTCGCCGTACACCGACGCCGCCTGCGTGTCGTACGCCACCCGCCGCCGCAGCGCGCTCGACCCGCCCGGCTCGCCGAGCACGGTCACGGTGCCGCCCGCGATCTTCTGCACGCCCACGATCGCGCGCATCAGCGTCGTCTTGCCGCACCCGGACGGCCCCATCAGCCCGGTGATCTGCCCGCGCGGGATGTCGAGGTCGAGCGCCGTGAAGACCTCGGTCTTCCCGCGCCGCACATGGAGATCACGCACGCTGACGGCATCCATGCGCTCAGGTTAGACCCGCGTCACCAGCGGTTGTGGACCTCCTCTGCCCAGCCCAGGATGCCGTCGAACCTCACGACGTCGCCGCCGGGCACGGCGAAGGTGCCCGCCCAATGACCGAAGCACTGGTCGGTGCGCGAGGCGACCACGCCGAGATTCGTGCGGGTCACCTTGTCGTAGAAGGGCGTGAAGGATGCTGCGAGCCCGCCGCCGGTGAGGCGCCACGGTCTGCGCCACTCGGCGATGTCGTAGTCCCACTCCAGCTCGTCGTGGATCTTGTGCAGCCGCCCGTCGACCAGCACGGCGTTCTCGGTGGAGCCCGTGCCCTCTGTCCAGCGGCCGCCCACCTGGATGCCGATGGTGCGCCCGCCCGAGGTCCCGGAGCCCGCGCCCCAGTTCCAGCGGATGTCGTAGGGCCAGCGCCCCCGACCGTGGTCCAGCACCGCCCACGAATCCCCTGCCGGCACGTCGTGCGTGATGCCGTCCACGGTCACTGATCCCGAGGCAGGACGCGCGACGTCCTTGACGGTGTACTGGAAGCGCGTTGCGCTCCACGGCACCACGACGGCCAGGCGCTCGTGGTCGGCAGGCAGCGAGGCGAAGACGTCGAACGAGGCATCCGGAATCCGGGCGCGCAGCCGTGTGCCGCCCTCCTCGGCAAGGACCTCGATCTCGAGGTCCTTCGCGCGTGCGCGGGCGGGACCGCTCTCGACGCCGGCGGGCAGCTCGAAGTTCCGCGCCGGGATGACGGTCGCCCCCTTGCCCCACGTGCGCTCGGTCGCCCGGTCGAACACCCACACCTCGTGCACGGCTGCGTAGTCGATCGACGACACCGTGAGCGCGAGGATGTGCGTCGGCGTGGTGACGTTCCAGTACTCCCACCGCTTGTTGCGCCCGCGGCCGCGCCCGATGCCCGACGTGTCGACGAGGGGCTGGCGCGCCCAGCCGATCGCGTCCGGGTTGACGCGACCGTTCGGCCGGGTCAGCGCCACGGGGGCCGTCAGCTCGCGCTCGGTCATCGCGGCTCCTTCCAGGGTCGTTCGATCCTAGGCGGACGTAGTCTGGGCGCCATGCACACGCGCACCCAGGCGAGGCTGCAGGTCGTCGCCGGTCCCATGTTCGCGGGCAAGTCCGAAGAGCTGCTGCGTCGCGTCCGTCGCGCGCGCATCGCCGGCCTGTCGGTCGACGTCTTCAGTCATGCGCTGGACCATCGCCGCGGCGAGGGACAGGTGAGCTCCCACTCCGGACTCAGCGTGCCGTCGCGGTCGGTGCCCGACGTCGAGACGCTGGTCGCTTCGGTTCAGGGCCGCGAACTCGACCTCGTCGCGATCGACGAGGCGCAGTTCTTCGGGCCGGGCCTCGTCGCCGCCGTGGGTGCTCTGGTCGCCGAGGGGGTGGACGTCGTGGTCTCGGGCCTCTGCGTCACGTTCGACGGTCGACCCTTCGAGCCGCTGCCGGCGCTCATGGCGATCGCCGAGGACGTGCTCAAGCTCACGGCCGTGTGCGCGGTGTGCGGAGAGGATGCCGCGTTCCATCAGCGGCTCTCGTCCAGCGGTGCCGGCGACCCGCTCACGCCGACGACCGAGCAGATCGGTGGGATCGAGTCGTATCAGGCGCGCTGCCGCCGCCACTTCACGGGCGCCACGCAGTCCTGACCTCGCAGAACGACGGATGCCTCGTCCCGGCCGGGACGAGGCATCCGTCGTTCTCTGCGGAACTGCTCTCTGCGGAGCTGTTCTCGGCGGAGCTGCTCTCTTCGGAACCGCGCGCGACTACTGCTCGATCGGCTGCGGAGCGTCGTCGGACTCGTGCGCCTGGATCGTCGGCGCACCGCCCTCGGACATCACCTCGATCTTGCGCGGCTTGGCCTTCTCGCTCACCGGGATCGTCACACTCAGCACGCCGTTGTTGTAGTTGGCCGAGATGCGCTCGGTGTCGATGCCCTGGCCGAGGTTGAGCTGGCGCAGGAAGCTGGCAGCCTCGCGCTCGCGGGTGATCCACTTGACGTCATCGCCGCTGTGCAGCGTGCGCTCGGCGCGGATCGTCAGCAGCTGGCCGTCGACGTCGATGTCGACCGAGCCCGGGTCGATGCCGGGCAGGTCGGCGGTCAGCACGTAGTGGTCGCCGTCGCGGTACAGGTCCATCGGCATCCGCCGTGGGCCGCGCCGCTGCTCGAAGAGACTCGACGCCAGGCGGTCGAGGTCGCGGAACGGGTCGTAGGTGGCCATGGGAATCTCCTCTCTGTCTTGGAGTTGAGCCCACCCGGCTCAACTACATACAGATTAGCACTCGGCATAGGAGAGTGCTAAGAGTCGGACCGTTCGCTCAGAACGAACACGGCCCCGTTTCGTCTCTGCGTTCCGACTCGCAAGCTCGCTCAACGACCACGTTCCCCGCTCGCTCAACGACCGGTCGTCGAGCGAGCGAAGCGAGACGAAACGCCCAAACGGTTGTCAGCACTCGATGACGTTGACCGCGAGACCGCCCTCGCTCGTCTCCTTGTACTTGTGCGACATGTCGATGCCGGTCTGCCGCATGGTCTCGACCACTGCGTCCAGCGAGACGTAGTGCGACCCGTCGCCGCGCAGCGCCAGCCGGGCGGCCGTCACCGCTGTCGATGCCGCGATCGCGTTTCGTTCGATGCACGGGATCTGCACGAGGCCGCCGACCGGGTCGCATGTCAGCCCGAGGTGGTGCTCCATCGCGATCTCGGCCGCGTTCTCGATCTGCCGGTTCGTTCCGCCCATGACCGCGGTCAGTCCCCCGGCCGCCATCGCGCAGGCCGAGCCGACCTCGGCCTGGCATCCGCCCTCGGCTCCCGAGATCGACGCGTTGGCCTTGAACAGCGAACCCAGCGCGGTCGCCGTGAGGAGGAAGCGACGGATGCCGCGGCGACGGTTCGCCTCAGCCCTCTGCTCGTCGTTCCACTGGGCCGGCTCGGCAGCATCCGAGCCGCGGCCGGGGTACCCGAGCAGCGCACTGCCCACGAGCTCGCCGTACGGGGTGACCGCGTTGCCCGCACCGAGCCCGGAGTCGGCGAGGAAACGCCACCAGTACATGGCCACCGCGGGCACGATGCCGGCAGCGCCGTTGGTGGGTGCGGTGACGACCCGGCCGCCCGCGGCGTTCTCCTCGTTGACGGCGAGCGCGAAAGCACCCAGCCACTCCCCCGGCAGCTCACGACGGCCGTCGGCCTCCGCAGCCTCGAGCTGCGCGCGGATCGAGGCCGCACGGCGCTTGACGCCGAGCATCCCGGGAAGCACGCCACCCGAGACGAGGCCCGCCTCGACGCACGCCGCCATCGCATCCCAGATGGTGTCCAGGCCCGCGGCGATCTGCTCGTCGGGTCGTCGGGCCTCCTCGTTGAGGCGTGCCGCCTCGGCGATGGTGATGCCGCGCTCATCGCACAGCGCCAGCAGCTCCTCGGCGCTCGAGAAATCGAGGGGAAACGCGCCCGCGCCCGCTCCCGTCGACGGGTCGCCCTCACGGCGGATGAATCCGCCGCCGACGGAGTAGTAGGTCTCGCGGGCGAGGAGTCCGGCATCCGTAGCAGGGGCGACAGCCGTCACCGACGACGATCCGGTCACGCGCACGCCTGCCGCCGTCACCGCGCGATCCGGCCCATCGGCGGGCGAGGCCCACGCTTCGAGCGTCATGGCGTTCGGGTGGCCGGGGAGCCGCGTGCGCGGTGCGAAGACGACGTCGCCGCGTTCGAAGCGCACGGCCTGGACGCCGGCGAGCTCGAGCGACTGCCCGTCGGGCCAGGCGCTCCACGCCGAGCGCACGGCATCCGGGTCCACCGTCTCGGGCTCGAGCCCTCGCAGTCCGGCGACGACCGCATCCGGCGTGCCGTGGCCGATGCCGGTGGCGCCGAGCGAGCCGTACAGGGTGCAGGTCGCCCGTCCGACGTGGGGCAGCACGCCGGTCTCGCGCAGGCGGACGACGAAGTCGTGGGCGGCCCGCATGGGTCCGACCGTGTGGGAGCTCGAGGGTCCTACGCCGATGGAGAACAGCTCGAACGCCGAGACGTAGGCGTTCATCGCCACCAGGCTAACGCCGTGGCCGGTGCGATCTGCATCCCGTTACCGAGTCGTGAGCGGCAGGATGCCTCGACCCGCGCGAATCTGCGGTGCAATGTGACGCGCGCGCTGCGCCGGCGGATCGATCGCTGCCCCTGGCGCGTCCGGCGATGGTGCGATAGGCAGTTAACAGCCCCGCGCGGACGCGACGGAGGCGGCACGAGAGAGGGTGCGCGATGCTCTTCGTTCTTTACCTCATCCTGCTCCTGGGCGGCATGTACCTGGTGGGCTCGGCCTTCGCGGCCCCCTTCCTGCCCGCCCTGGTGTTCGTCGCCGGAGTGCTGTGCATCTCACTGGCGGTGGCCCTTCCCATCGCGGCGCAGCGGATCGACAGCGACCGCCGGGAGTAGCCCACCGCGGTGCGGACAGCGGGGCGATCGTCGCCCGCGGGAGACTCCGGTCCGGTTCCGTAGGCCTTGGGCGTCGTTTGTCAACCCCGATAGCGCCTGGCTCGTCCTCGGTAAGAATCGACTCGCTGCATCAGCGTGGAGGCACCGAAATGAGAACAGCGATATCCGCATCGCCGTGGTCGGCCACCGGACTAGAGAGGTGAGCGAACGATGGTGATGCTCGAACCCCAGGTTCGTCCGACAGGACGACGGTACGACCTGCAGCGCGTGGATCAGTCGACGTGGATCATCCGCGACGCGCATCTCCCCACGACCGACGCCAGAAGCCTCGTCGCCTGCGTCAGCCAGGCCCCACTGGAAGGCGTCGACGTGCTCTGGCTGCACCCGGTCGGTCTGCCCACCCGCTACGGCACCGCCGACGCGGTGCTGCGCGACCTGATCCGCCACGGTCGCCGCAGCTCGGGCACCACCCGGCCGATACCGATCCCGCATCGTCCGCCGATGAAGCCCGAGCGCCGCTGATGCGGCCGCCGCGATGAGGCGTCCGCTCGCCGACGAGTCGCTCTCCGTCCTCGTCCACGGCTACGACTTCGGCGAGCGCGTCTGGCGGCGCGTCCGCGACGGCGCGAGATCCGCCCCCCTGCGATTGCTGGGCCGGGACGCACTCCTCGTGCGAGGCACGGTGGCGGTGGAGCTGTTCTACGACGAGACGCGGATCGCCCGCCACGGTGCGATGCCCGCGATCGTGCAGGAGACGCTGTTCGGACACGGTGCGGTGCACAGTCTCGACGGCGACGAGCACCGCCACCGGAAGGCGACGTTCGTGGACGTCGCCTACGAGGATGCCGAGGTCGAACGCCTGCAGCCGCTGCTCGAGCGGGAGTGGCGCCACGAGCTCGACGCATGGCTGGACGGCGGCCACCGCACGGCCTACGACGCGGCCGTCGGCGCGCTGGGTCGGGCGATCATGACGTGGGCCGGACTGCCGGGCACGCCCGCGGCGAAGACCCGCTGGTCGGCGCGCCTGGCGCAGATCGTCGACGGCTTCGGTGCGCCCTACTCGCCCGCCTACCTCGCGGCGGTCGGCAATCGAATCTGGTCGGACCGGCATGCGCGGCGCCTCATCGACGCGGTGCGCGCCGGTGACCTCGCCGCCCGGGAGGGCACGGCCCTTCATTCCTGGGCCTGGCACCGCGATCCCGCCGGCGAACTGCTGCCCGCGCAGGTCGCCGGAGTCGAGCTTCAGAACACGATCCGCCCGACGATCGCCGTCGCACGCTTCGTCGCCTTCGCCGCGAAGGAGCTGCACGACCGGCCCGAATGGCGGGAGCGCATCTCCGCCGAGACGTCGGAGCGGAAGGCCCTGGTGGGAGGTCCGCTCGCGATCACGTTCGCCCAGGAGATCCGGCGCACCGCACCCTTCGTGCCGATGCTCCCCGGATGGGCGACCCAGGACGTCGAACTCGACGGGCAGCACCTCGCCGCCGGCGGGCGCGTGATGCTCGACATCCTCGGCACCGACACAGACGCCCGTTCGTGGGAGAACGCGGCCACTTTCGACCCCGAGCGCTTCCGCGGCGTCGAAGACTATGAGGCGCTGACAGCCTTCATCCCGCACGGCGGCGGCGACGTGGCGACCGGCCACCGCTGCCCGGGCGAGAAGATCGCGATCTCCAGCCTCGCGACGGCGATCGCCGTGCTGAGCGACCCGGGGCTGACCGTTTTGGACTCCGGCCTCACCGTGAACCGCCGCCGGCTTCCCACGATGCCGAAGTCGGGAGCGCGCGTGCGGGCGAGCGGAACGCCGTCACGCTGCCCGGTCCACTGACGGCGGGTGAGGCATCCGCCCCGGCGTGATCACCGACCCGACCGACGACTGACGCACCGCGCGGCGTCCGGGCGGCGCCCCGCAGGGGTATTCAGGTCAACGGGAAGTGATGATCTTCAGCGCGGCGGACGTCGGCCAGCGTCGCCTTCCAGGTGGTTCGCCGCGGGCGCCGGCGGTCGAAGAGCTTCCTCAGGGTGGCTCCGATGGAGCGGAGAGCGGATTCGAATGTGATCATGGCTGCTCACCTCAAGCAGTGGCGGTTTGTCTCTGGAACAGGGATATCCGCTGCGCCCGCGACCGTCTTGGGGCTTGACCTGCCCCACGAGTTGTGGTGTCGCCGGTTGGTGCGATGATCCGCACGAGGGACGATCGGCGGGGAGGGCGGGATGCGGGGCGAGGCGACCGTGCTGCACGCCGATCTGGACGCCTTCTACGCCTCGGTCGAGCAGCGTGACGCGCCCGCGCTGCGCGGCCGGCCGGTCATCGTGGGCGGCGGCGTGGTGCTGGCGGCGAGCTACGAGGCGAAGGCCCGCGGCGTGCGCACCGCGATGGGCGGCCGGCAGGCACGCGAGCTCTGCCCGGATGCCGTGATCGTCCCGCCGCGAATGGACGCCTACTCTGCGGCCAGTCGCGACGTGTTCGCGATCTTCCGGGACACGACCCCGCTCGTCGAAGGTCTCTCCATCGACGGGGCGTTTCTCGAGGTCGGCGGGCTCCGGCGCATCGCGGGCTCGCCCGAGCAGATCGCGGTGGGACTGCGTGCGCGGGTGCGCGCCGAGGTCGGACTCGCGATCTCGGTCGGGGTGGCCCGCACCAAGTTCCTCGCCAAGGTCGCCAGCGCGGTGAGCAAGCCCGACGGGTTGTTGGTGGTCGAGCCGGAGCGGGAGCAGGCGTTCCTGCTTCCGCTGCCCGTCGAACGGCTGTGGGGAGTCGGCGCGGTGACCGCCGAGAAGCTGCACCGGCTCGGCATCCATACCGTCGGCGAGTTGGCCGAGCTCGAAGCGGCGACCGCCGAGAGGCTGCTCGGGAGGGCGGCCGGCGCGCACCTGCATGCGCTGGCCCGCCTGCGGGACCCGCGCCCGGTCGACACGACGCGCCGCCGGGGGTCGATCGGCTCTCAACGCGCCCTGGGCAACCACCCTCGCTCGGCCGAAGAGCTCGACCTCTTCCTCACGCAGATCGTCGACCGGCTTGCGCGCCGCCTGCGCGAGCGCGACCGGGTCTGCCGCACGGTCGTGCTGCGCCTCCGGTACGGCGACTACGCGAAGGCCACTCGCTCGCGCACGGTGCGCTTCCCGACGGACCGCACCTCGGTGCTGCTCGGCGTCGCACGCTCGCTGCTCGCGTCCGCGCAGCCGGAGATCGCCGAACGCGGCATCACTTTGATCGGCATCTCGCTGTCGCAGCTGGGGCGCGCCGACAGCATCCAGCCCGAGCTGCCCATCGACTGGGAGGACGGCGAGCGCCTCGACACCGTGCTTGATGCCGTGCGCGATCGCTTCGGTGCGACGTCGGTCTCACGAGCCGCGCAGCTCGGTCGCGATCCAGGCTGGTCGACGCCGCTGCTGCCGGAGCACGAGTGATGTCGCCGGCCGCGAATACCCTGCTGGCATGGCGGAGCGTGTCGAATTGTGGTGGGCCCGCCGCCAGTTCTCCAAGGGCGCGGCGGTTCCGTACCCGGTCGGGAGCTACCGGGAGGCGTGGGCGCCGTTTCCCGCGCTCATCCGCCAGTATCACCCCGAGCTCAACGCCGGCATCGTCCTGAGCCAGGTCCCCCCAGCCGCCGACGTGCTGCTGCTGTGGCAATGCGAAGCGGGCCACAAGTTCGCGGCCACCCCCGACGAACAGCGCAACCGCCCCGGCCGCGAGCGCCGCCGCTCCGCCTGGTGTCCGGACTGCGCGGACCTCGCCCGGCCCGCCCGGGCTCTCCCGATGCGGGACGTGGTCGCGGCACCCGGCGCCCCGGTGCCCGCCGCGATCTCGAACCCGGTCGACCGTGCCGTTCTCCGGCAGAGGATGCCGAAGCGGAAGCAGCGCGTGTGCGCGAAGACGCCCGACCTGCCCGTCGGCGAGCCGTTCCACTCGGAGTGTGCGCCGAAGCCTGCGTCGGCGATCGAAGCCCAGCTGCGCGCCGACCTGTTCGCACGCCTTTCGGTGACGCCGGGGTTCAACGCGGTACGGGTCGCGCGACCGTTCTTCGATCACGTGGAGGTGTGGCCCGACATCCTGCTTCCCGAACTGCGCGTCGCCATCGAGTACGACAGCACCGGCCGGCACGGCCTCGAGCACGTCGGCAAGCGCGAGGACGCCGACCGTCGCAAGGACCGCGCGCTGCGCGCGGCGAAGTGGGAGGTCGTCCGGATCCGCACCGGCAAGCTCGAACCACTCGGCCGCCACGACCTGCAGCTGGCGACCTGGAACCGGAAGGGGCTCGACCGCCTCGTCGACACGCTGCGGGACATCCGCGGTCCGCTGCTCGTCGACCCGTACCTCGCCTGGTGACACCCGCCGCGTGGGCTCTATCGGTTGTTCACATCCATGAAGCTGCGGCGTGAACACCCGGCTGCGGGCGTCTGTCGGAGAATCCACGTGGGCGCGCGCTCCGACGAGCGGATGATCCGGCTGCGGATTCGTCATAGGGTGGGCGCGTGTCGATCTTGACGGTCGTTCGGAGCGGAGTCGGTGCCGCGTTGCTGGTCAACGCCGTTCCGCACGGCGTGAGCGGTGTTCAGGGTCGGCCGTTCCCCAGCCCGTTCGGCGATCCTCCGGGTGTGGGGATGTCATCTCCACCGGTCAATGTCGGCTGGAGCGCGGCGAACGCGATCGCAGGCGTGCTGCTCCTGCGTCGCGGTGTTCGCTCACCGGCCGAAGCCGTCGGAGCAGCCGTCGGTGCCGTCGCCATGGCGATCGCGGTCTCGTATCACTTCGGCGATGTGCTGGCCGGAGGCAGAGGTCTCCTGGGCCTGCGGCCGACGAAGGGCGGTTCCGGCCCGCCGCGGAGTCTCGTGAAGGCGACCGAACCGATCGCGAAAGCCTTGGCCGGGCGACGCGCGTTCCCGCTGTTCGCGGTCGTCCACCACCGTGGACGCAAAAGCGGGACAGACTATGCGACCCCGGTCGCAGTGGTGCCGACGTTGGATCCGAACGTCGTCCTGATCGGTCTGCCGTGGGGACCGAGGACGAACTGGGCAGCCAACGTCGTCGCCGCGGGGAGCGCAGACCTCACCTGGAAGGGCGCCGTGCACTCGACGACTTCGCCTCGCATCATCGAACCCGCCGAGGCCGAAGCCCTGGCCGAGCGATTGTTCCGCCCCGTCGTGAAGCAGATGCCGGCCGCGATCCTCCTCCGGCGTTCGCACAGCTGACCTGTCGCCCCTCACCGGCAATTCCTGGCGGCACCCCGGTCACGCGACGGTCTGAGGGACGCGCCGAATCGACTATTGCAACGTTGTAGTACACCGGTGTAGCTTCACTCGTACTACACCGGTGTACTAACCCGCCGAGTCAGCCACAGACGGCTGCTCGCGGGGAGCGCGTGCGCCGAGCAGCGCGTGCAGGGTTGCCGCTGCATCCTTCGAAGAAAGGCTGTTCTATGAAGAATGAAACCGGGGTGCGGTGGCCGCGTGGCCTACGAGCTCGGGCAGCGACGGGGCTCGTTCTCGCTGCGTCGCTGGTAGCGCTGACGGCGGCCCCCGCCGCAGCCGCTCCTGATCCGTGGGAGTCGCAGTCGGGGATCTATCACCGCTTCACGGTTCCCAAGTCGAGTGTTCCGTCGAACGCCTGCGGCAACTCGACGGGTGCCGGCGCTGAGATCGAGGGCGATTTCGGACCGTCCAAGACCTGGGCGCGGATGGGGCTCGACGCGAGCGGCTCGAACTGCGCCGCCAACATCGGCCCGCTCCAGCCCGGCCTGTACCACTACCAGTACGTCGCCACCATGGCCGACCGATCGAGGGTCCCTTTCCGCAGCTCCGACACCCCTGTCGAAGTCACCTCGCACCCCGACTGGAACACCCTCTTCATCCCCGGGCCCGAAGTCGCGTGGATGGATGACGTCGCCGCGGGCGGCGGTTCCGTCGCCGAGCTCACGTACCAGTCGCCCGTGACCGAGTCCGAGCGGTCGGTGGCTGTGTGGACCCCGCCGGGGTACACCACCAAGACAGCGCAGGCACTCCCCGTGCTCTACCTGCTCTCCGACCAGGGCCAGTCCTTCCGCGAATGGCTCGAACTCGGCCGCGCGCGCCAGGTCCTCGACAACCTCGCGGTGGACGGCGACTCGACCTCGATGGTCGTCGTGATGGCCGACGCCGGTGATGCGAACCCGGGGACGGAACTCCTGGACGGGATCGCGCCCGCCGTCAAGTCCGCGTACAACGTGTCGAGCAAGGTGAAGGAGACCGCGATCGCCGGCATAGGGCGCGGCGCGTCGCAGGCTCTCGAACTCGCCGCCACCGAGCCCGGCGTCTTCGGTTCGGTCGGCTCCCTGTCTGGCTACCTGTCCGACAGCACCGCGGTCACTGCCGATCTTGCTCGCAAGATCAATGCCAAGACCGATCTGCTGCGCTTCTACGTCGGCAACACACTGGACCCGAACTACAACGGCACCTACCAGGCCATGACCGCACTTCAGCAGGCGGGTGTTCGGCTCGAGTTCGACGGCGTGCACCCCGAGACCGGCGGGGTCTGGGACACCTGGCGTGAGAACCTGCGCGACTTCGCATCGCGTGCCTTCAAGCCGAGCGTCGAGGACCACGGTGTCAGCGAGGGTCATCGACCGCTCACCGAGCCCTACACCGCGCCCGGCGCGGGGAGCATCACGACCCCGAACATCGACGAGAACGGCATGGTGACCTTCGAGACCGGCACTCAGTGGGCCGACGCCGAAGACGTCGTGCTGTGGGGCGACTGGGCTCCGAACGGGCAGTGGCTCCGCATTCCGCTCACCAAGGAGGGCGACCGCTGGCGCACGACGATCGGACCGATCGACGGCTACTACTACTGGCGCTACGAGGTGAACGGCGTCCCGTTCCACGATCCTCAGGACACGAAGAATGTCGTGAACATCGAGAGCCAGCTGTTCGTCCCGGGTGGCGTGCGCACCCCGCTGCTGGCGGACGCCCCGGCCGACGAGACCGGACAGCTCGCGACGCTCAGCTACGACGGGGCGTTCGGCGCCTCGAAGCTCAAGGTGTGGACGCCGGTCGACTACGACCCGAACCGGACCGAGCCCTATCCCGTCCTGTACCTGTACCACGGCTTCGGGCAGAACTACGCCGCCTGGACCGAGATCGGCAGGGCAAGCCAGATCCTCGACAACCTCTACGCCCAGGGCAAGATCAAGCCCATGGTCGTGGTGATGCCGGGGTACTCGGGCGCGCCCTTCGACATCTGGAACGAGCTGTCGGGCAACGTGATGCCGTTGGTGAAGTCGCAGTACAACGTGTCGGATGACCCCGCGCAGCGCGCGATGGCGGGTCTGTCGTGGGGCGGGTTCCTCACGCACGGCACGCTTGTGAACCACCCGGGCCAGTTCGGCTACTTCGGGATGTTCTCGCCGCCGTTCACCGCCGCGACGCTCGATCCGTCGACGCCCGGAGGCCAGACGGCCATCGCGACCACGAAGTCGATCACGCTGTTCGCCGGCGACGTCGACACCGGTGCCGTCAACGCGATCAACGGCGTCGAGGCGTCGATGAGCGCCAACGGTATCCCGGTTGTCAAGACAGTCGTTCCGGGACCGCACGGCTTCGACGTGTGGTGGCAGGGTCTCATCGACTTCCTGCCGCGGCTCTTCTAGCCGATCGACAGGTGCGGGGGCCGGCCACCGTCGGCCCCCGCACTCCGCTGTCTGCGCTCCGGCCGGCCTTGCTCGGTCAAGCGGCAGCGAGGCAGCGCTGTAATACGCTGACCACTGACCCGACAGGAGGCGGTGGAGCCGTGGCACGCAAGGCGAGCGGGTCCGCGACGATCCGGGATGTCGCGGAACTCGCAGGCGTGTCGATCAAGACCGTCTCGAACGTGCTGAACGGCTACCCCTACATCCGGCCCGAGACCGACGAGCGCGTCCGCAACGCGATCCGCGAGCTGCATTACCACGTCAACGTCTCGGCCCGAAACCTCAGCCGCGGGCGCACCGGCGTCATCGCGCTCGCCCTGCCAGCCCTTCGGGGCGTGTACTTCGCCGAGCTCGCCGACACCATCATGCGCGAGGCCGCCACGGTCGGCTTGACCGTCTTCATCCAGCAGACCAACGACGAGCGGGATCGCGAGTTGAGAGTCGTCAACGGCAGTTACCGCTCGATGGTCGACGGCGTCATCTATTCACCGTTGGCGTTGGGACAGCAGGATGCCGCGCTCTTCGACGTCGACTTTCCGATGGTGCTGCTCGGCGAACGTGTCTTCGACGTCGGCGTCGATCACGTGACGATGCACAACGTCGCCGGTGCAAGGGCTGCCGCGGAACATGTCATCGCGCGGGGGGCGCGCACCATCGTGCCGCTCGGCGCGAAGGAGGATCAGTCGACGAGCAGCGGCACGCTGCGAATGCAGGGCTTCCTGCAAGCGCTCGAGGCGCATGGGCTCGAGGTCGACCCCCGCGCGATCATCGGGGTGCCCGACTACTTCCACGCGACCGGTGCCGCGACCATGGCCGAAATTCTCGACCGCGGCGTCACGCCCGACGCCGTCGTCGCCTTCACCGACACCCTCGCGCTCGGCGCGCTTTCGACGCTCACCGATCGAGGCATCCGGGTGCCCGACGATGTGCAGCTCATCGGCTTCGACAACATCGAGGAGACCAGCTACTCCAGCCCTCCCCTGACAACGATCGACCTCGGCCGCGAGGCCGTCGCCGCCACCGCTGTCGCTCTGCTCGAAGAACGCATTCGCCTTCGGCTCGACGGCGTCGGGAAGGATGATCAGCCTCCTCCCCGCAAGGTCGTCGTCGACTTCCGCCTGGTCGAACGACAGTCGACGCTGAGCTGACCCGGCAGGCTCCTGCCGTGCGGTCGGGATGTGCGTGTCGCCAACTTCAACCGTGCAGTGAGATGGGCCGGTAACCCTCCACTCCCCCCGCGTCGAGGTCCTCCACAGGCTCCCCGCACTCGCGATCGGGCTACAAGATCGCCCCGCTAGGCCCGGAGCGCGAGGGTGTCGGCGCGAACGGCGTCACGCCGATACATGGCTGCGTGGGCGGCGAAGTCCGGGTTCTTCGTCTCCTGTAGTCGGCCGTCGGTGTAAGTCGCCAGGTCCAAGAGGCGCGCCGCGACCGTACGCAGCACCTCGGCGCGCGGGAACGGCATTCCGTACGCATCGATCAGACGATCCATACGAGACAGGCGCTCGTCGTCGGAGGTGTCTATACCTGCGTCCTCGCCCAGCGGTGCCAGTCGGTATGCGAGGTAGGCCAGATCCCAGATCCGGGGTCCGGGTGAGGCCATGTCGAAGTCGAACAGGCCGGCAACCCGGCCGCTGATGAACGTCATGTTGTAGGGGGCGACGTCGTTGTGGCAGATGACCTCGATGGGCTCGTGGGATGGCAGCCTCCACACGAGGTCTTGGTCGACGAGGGAGGCGCTGGCGTCGTGCACGCGGCGCAGCAGTGTGCCGGCACCGTCCAGAATCGCCGGCGCCCAGAGCCAGTCGGGAAGTGGGTAGTTCCCGACCTCGCCGGGAAGGAAGAAGAGGACCTCGCGGCCCTTTTCGTCGAAGCCCAACGGCTCAGGCACTTCGTGCACGCCTGCCGCTCGTAGCGCACGCAGCAGCGAATGAACGGCCGGAGTCCAGGGCCCAGCAGGCCGACGCACCGTTTCTCCAACCCGCACTACAGCGTTGGAATTGCCCCCGGTGAGAACCTGCTCGTCCATCACCCCACCGTAGGGCGGGCCCGACAGCATGCTCTCGCTGTGAGCGTCGCTATGCGACTGCGACAGGACGTTCGACAGTAGGTAACCGTGCAAAGTCCTTCGGCGTGAAGTCCCCTGGCGAGCGCACGGCTCGGCCACTAGGTGAGATCCAGCTCTCGCCGTGCATTCTCCAGTGCTACCAGGTACGCGTCCCTTTCCTCTCTGCCGCCCGGTCGCTCACGCCTGATGATGTAGCCCCCCTCGGCGACCACGTCGTGCGTCTCGGCGTCGGCACGGCGCTCGAGCGCCGCGTCCAACATCGCATCGAACTGCCCCGCCTGCCCGAGTGCCTCGATTGCTTCCAAGGTCGAGCCAACGGCGCCTCTCGTCTGCGCGTCGGCAGCCAGAGCCTTGTTCGACTTCCGGTAGCTCAGCACCGCAACGATCAATGCGCCTACACCTGTCAGCGCACCCACCAGCGAGCCGATACTCGAGATCCAGTCCGTTACCGATGGCATGGCGCAACGATATCCACCCGCTTCTCGAACGGGCACCTTCCGGGGCGTCGCTGATGCCACTGACGCGCCGGGCCGGCGCTTGCCCGAGTCAGATCGCCATCGCGAGCTCGCCGTATCCCATCGCGATGAGGAACGACAGCGCTGCGAGGGCGGCCGACATCGGCGCCATCGCGTAGCGCTCTGGCTTGCTGCGCGAGATCGCGTTCATGCCGATGCCCAGCACGAAGTACGCGAAGATCACCCACATCGCGACCTCGGAGAACAACGGAGCGAACACGTCGATGGCGCCCACGCGATCCCAAGCGATCACCACGATGAGCCCGTAGAGGAGGATCGAGACCGCGCTGCCAATCCGCAGTCGTGCGGGCAGCACTCGATGTTGGCCGCCCCAAGCGAAGGCACCCAGCGGCGCGCCGAGGATGAGCGCCAATTGGAGGAGAGTCAGTATTGCGAAGAGCACGGTGAGCGCGAGGGCGAAGGGCACGCAAGCCAACGTAGCGCGGGGCATGGACGAGGCAACGGCGCCAGCGTGCCGCACGCTTTCATTTCGCGGGTTCGGCTCGAGCGGCTCGCCTTCAGAGCCCAGCCGGGGCAGGGACTCGGCTCCGCCCGGCCGCCTTCCCACCCGCGCGGCGGCACTTGACTCGGAACGACGAACGGCGGCGGCCCGACCGATGTGGTCGGCCGCCGCCGTTTCTCACGCGTAGCTCAGTCGTCGGTCTCGACCCCAGCGGCAACCACCGCGAACTCGGCGTCCAGGTCGATCTCGACGAACTCTCCGGCCCCGGTCAGCACCGTGACGTCCCACGGCGAAGTGCTGTCGTCGTCGGCCTCGATCTCGACGATGCGCCCGTCGGCTTCGGCGAGCGCCGCATCCACGATCGCCGCGATCGCGTCGGCGTCGAGGACGTTCTGAGGCGCGGTGTCGTCGGACTCCGCGGACTCGGTGGACGTGACGGATGCCTCGCCCGAGGCGTCGACGCGCACCTCGGTCTCGGCGCCATCCTCAGCCTCGAGCGTCACCTCGGCGCCGCCGTCCCGCTTCAGATCGATCGACACCGGCTCGCCCTCACCGGCGGCGGATGCGGCGTCGATCATCGCGACGAGGTCGTCGGCGGAGTCGGTGCCGAGATCAGACAGGTCGCCGCTGATGCCGTCATCGCTCGAGTCGTCGTCGCCCGAGTCGTCGTCGCCCGACTCCTCGTCGCCCGAGTCGTCGTCGCCCGAGTCGTCGTCGCGGGAGTCTACGTCCCGGTCGCCCGACACCGACGACGTGGTGTCGTCATCGTCGACCTCGTCGGCGATCGCGGCGCCGACGGCGACGCCCCCACCGCCGAGGACGGCCGCCGCGAGCACTGCGCCGCCGGCGATCAGCAGGCCGCGGTTGCGGCGCCGCTTCGGGGCGGGAGCCGCCGTGTGCATGCCCGCAACCGCGTCGGCCTGCTCGCCCGGGGCAGGCGCCGGAGTCGCGGCGACCACCTCGATCTGCTCGGCGTCGGCGGGGCGGGCGGGGGAAGTCTCGGGGGTGCTGTTCTTGTCATCCATGCTCCGATGGTGCCGACCGGTCGCTGAAGCAGGCCTGAAGCATCCTGAAGCCGCGTTCAGGATGCCGCGGGAAGCACGACCGAGAACCGCGCGCCGCCGAGCGGCGAGTCCTCGACGCTCACGCTGCCGCCCTCGGCCTCCGCGATCGCACGGACGATCGCAAGGCCCAGCCCGCTGCCTCCGGCGTCGCGTGCACGTGCCTCGTCGAGCCGCACGAAGCGCTCGAAGATGCGCTCGCGCTCTGCCGCCGGAACGCCCGGGCCGTCGTCATCCACGGTCAGCAGCACCTGCCCGTCACGCTCGAGCACCCCGATCGCGACAGCCGACCGCGCGTGACGGGCCGCGTTGTCGGCGAGATTGCGCACGAGACGGCCCAGCAGGCGGACGTCACCGCGCACCCGCGCGGCATGGATGCCGGACCCATCGCCCTCCACACCCCTGGCGCGGAGCCGCGTGATCTCCGCGAAGGCGAGGTCGTCGAGGTCGACGGCCTCCTGGTGGATCACCGGACTCTCGTCGAGCCGGGTCAGCAGCAGCAGCGCGTCGACGAGCTCCTGCATCCGCAGTCCTTCGTCGTGGACCACCCCGGCAAGATCGTCGATGGATGTCGCGTCCGGGTGCAGCTGCGCCAGCTCGGCGTGCTGGCGGATCGTCGCGAGCGGGGATCGCAGCTCGTGCGAGGCATCCGATACGAATCGGCGCTGCGCAGCCGCTGCGGCATCCAACCGGCCCAGCATTCGATTCATCGTGCCGGCGAGCGCGGCGATCTCGTCGCCCGATGCCGGCACTGCGACGCGCCGGTCGAGGCGATCGGCGGAGATGTCGTCGACCTCTGCACGGATGCGCTCCACCGGGCGGAGAGCACGTCCGACCACCCACCACGTGATGGCGGCGACCAGTGCGACGACGGCGATGACGGCGACGGCGAGCAGCACCGCGACGGTTGCGAGGGTGCTCTGGTCGTCCTCGACCGACACTGCCAGGAGCAGCGCGCCGCCGTCGTCGAGGTCTTCGCGCACGACGACCATCGGTTCGTCGTCGTACGTGATCACGGCGGCGCCGTCGTGGTCGGGCAGGTCGCCGCTGTCGGCTTCCTCGGACGTGGCGACGACGCCCCCGCCCTCGTCGAGCACCTGCGCGATGTCGTCGTCGAGCTCGGTCACCACCGCCGGTCCTTCGGCGTCGATCCGGGCCGCGAGCTGCTCGGCGCGCGTCTCGGCAGCACGCACGCTGGCCTCATGGATGCTGACGGACAGGATGCCGTAGAACGCCAGCGCCCCCACCACCAGCGCGGCGGCGACGACCAGCGTCGAGGCCGCGGTGATGCGGGTCCGCAGCGAACGACGATGCGGCTCAGCCACCGTCGGCCGCCAGACGGTAGCCCGCACCGCGGATCGTCTCGATCGCCGCTCGGCCGAAGGGCCGGTCGACCTTGCGCCGCAGGTGACCGACGTAGACCTCGACGATGTTCGGGTCCCCCTCGAAGTCGTCGTTCCAGACGCCGGCGATGAGGTCGCGCTTGGAGATCACCTGCCCGCGGTGGCGCATGAGGTGCTCGAGCACGGAGAACTCCCGTGACGTGAGGTCGACATCGGTATCGCCGCGCCGCACAGTGCGGGCACCGGGGTCGAGCCGCAGGTCGCCCGCCTCGAGCACCGTCGGCCGCTCGACACCGCCCCGGCGGATCAGCGCACGCAGACGGGCGACGAGCACGGCGAATGAGAAGGGCTTCGTCACGTAGTCGTCAGCGCCGGTCTCGAGCGCCTCGATCTGGTCCCACTCGCCGTCCTTCGCCGTGAGCATGAGCACCGGCGTCCAGTTCTCCTCCGCCCTCAGCGCCTCGCAGACCTTCCACCCGCTCATACCAGGCATCATCAGGTCGAGCACGATGGCGTCGTACGCGGTCTCCCGGGCACGCCACAGCCCGTCCACACCGTTGTGGGCGACGTCCACCCCGAAGCCCTCCGCCTCGAGTCCGCGACGGATGCCGTCGGCGAGGCGCACCTCATCATCCACCACGAGAATTCGCATCGGCCCCAGTCTGGCCCGCGCCGGCTGAATCCCGCCTGAAGCGCGGCGCTCTTCGACGCTCACCCAGCAGGGTCAGCGGGCGGACAGCTGACTGTCACCGCGGCAGACACGCGCGGGAGTGATCGGAACTGGCGCCCGGATACAGAAAGAGCCCCTCACGGGAAATCCATCCGGCCGGGGGCATTGCGCCGGGTGCATAATCGGTTCCGGGGAGACTACGTCGCGTTCTTCCGCGACGCAGCTTGCCCTCGGGGCGATACCCGGAACACCGGTCCGCGGTGTCGGCCAAGCGCGTGTTGCGCTCACCGGAAGGCCAGCCGTATGCGCCGATGGTCGGAGGCAACTGTGCGGACAAGCAAGAAGAGCGGTTCCGGAGGCTTTCTTCCGATCCTGCACTGGTTGCCGCGCTATCAGCCGCGGTGGCTGCGCGCCGACATCATCGCGGGAGTAGCCGTCGTCGCGATGATCGTGCCGAAGAACCTGGGCTATGCCGAGATCGCCGGCGTGCCGGTTCAGAACGGCCTCTACGCAGCGGCGGCCGGCGCGATCATCTATGCGCTCTTCTGCACGTCACGTCAGATCTCCACCGGTCCGAGCTCCGCGTTGGCGACGGTCGCGGGCGGTGCGGTGATCGTGACCGGTGTCACCGGCGGCGATGCGGCACAGCTCGTCGCGGCGATCACGCTGGTGACCGGCATCCTGTTGCTGCTTCTGGCGCTGTTTCGAATGGGGTGGATTGCGCAGTTCCTTTCGAGGGCCGTGGTCACCGGGTTCCTGGCCGGGGCCGCGGTCGACGTGGTCGTCGGCGAGCTGCCCAAGTTGACGGGCACCTCGGGCGAGGGCGACAACGTCTGGCGGGAGTTCGCGTCGTGGATCGTCGGCCTGGGTGCCATCCACCTTCCGACTTTGATTGTGGGTACGGCGGCCCTGGCGGTGATCTTGGCTCTGCGGTTCTGGGCGCCGAAGGCACCCGGTGCGCTGGTGCTGGTTGTCGGCGGCCTGCTGGCATCGTCCCTGCTCGATCTCGGCGCGCGAGGCGTGGCGCTGGTCGGCGCCGTGCCGAGCGGGCTGCCGGTCCCGCAACTGCCGAGCCTCGACATCGTGCTGCAGAACGTACCTGAGATCGTGATCGCGGCGTTGGCGCTGCTGCTGATCGGGTTCTCGCAGACGGCAGGCGACGCCCGTTCCTTCGCGACCCGGCACCATTACCGCGTCGATGCGAACCAGGAGGCGGTCGCTCAGGGGATGGCCAACGTCGGCGCCGGTCTCGTCCAGGGGATGCCGGTCTCGACGAGTCTGTCGGCCAGCTCACTCAATGACTCCGCCGGTGCGCGCACCCCCGTGGCGTCGCTGACCACGGGAGGGCTGGTGATCCTGACACTGCTTTTCCTCGCTCCTCTCTTCTCGGAGCTGCCCAAGGCGGTGCTGGGAGCCATCATCATCGACGCGGTCGTGTTCGGGATGATCGACCTCAAGGAGTTCTCCCGGTTGCGCCGCGTGTCCAGATTCGATTTCTGGATCGCTGTGGCGGCCCTCGTGGGTGTGCTCTCGGCGGGCGTTCTCTTCGGGATCATCATCGGCATCGCATTGTCGCTCGGGTGGCTGATCTACGTATCGACACGGCCGGCCATGCCTCTGCTCGGCCGCGAGCCCGGCACCCAGGTCTTCCGCGACATCGACCTCAACCCTGCCGATGAGATCTTCCCCGGTATCGCAGTGATCCGTCTGGACGGCGGACTGTTCTTCGCCACCGCCGAGGCGTTCGACGAGCGCATCCGCGAAACGATCTCCGCGGACCCGCCCCTCGCGGCGCTGGTGATCGATCTGGAAGGCGTCGCCTTCGTCGACTCGCAGGGCGCAGCGAAACTCACCGAGCTCGTCGACCTCACCGAAGCGGAGGGCGTCACGCTGCGGCTGGCGCGAATCAAACCACAAGTCATCCCCGTGCTAGAAGCCCAGGGCATCCTCGATCGCATCGGCGTCGACCACCTCCACGGCAACGTCCACCGCGCGGTCGAGGCGCAACTGTCCCAGAACGCAGACGACCAGTAGAGAGAGCGGACTCTGACGCGTGACGCTTCGAGCAGTCCACCCGGCTCCCGGCACGAATTCCCCACCGAGGATTGGAAGCAACGAAGAATCTGGAGCGACGACAGCCGATGGTGAACGAGCGATTCTGAGTCAGAGTTCTTTGCGAAGTATCCAGACATGCTCCTGGGGGAACTCTCGTGCCCACTCTGCGGTGACGCCTGATCGCAACCCCGTGGCATCGGCAGGAGCCTGGATCTCGGTCAGATCGATGATCTCGAACCCGGTGGCACGGAACAGCTTGATCCATTCCGAGAAGGTCAGGGTGAATTCGATGCCGCCGGGGTCATCTGCTGCTTCTCGCCAGTCCAGGCGATGGCTGCCGAAGTAGGGCCGCTCGAGCCGGCGGGTGGTCGGGTACGACCCGTCGACGGGCGAGCACAGGCCCACGAACACGTGATTGCCGAGGAACACCAGCGTCCCTCCCGGCCGCAGCAGGCGGTGCGCTTCCGGTATCCACCTGTACGGGTCGGCCCAGATTGCCGCGCCGTATTCGCTGATCGCGAAGTCGAAGGAGTCGTCGGGTTTGGCGACCTCCTCCGCGTTGCCGTGGATGAGTTCGAGAACGACGGAGTGTTGCTGCGAGAGTCGCCGGGCAGTGCGAAGCTGCTCGGCCGAATTGTCGATCCCTGTGACCGACGCGCCCCTGCGCGCCATCCAGGCAGACACGTAGGCCGTGCCACAGCCCAGTTCGATCGCCTGCAACCCGGTCATGTCGTCGGGAAGCAGCCGGAGCTTGTTCTCCGGGATGCCCCATTCGCCCCACGTGGGTTCTGCCTGTGCCCAGGATCGTTCACCCGCCGCGACCCACTCATGAGCCATGCTGTCCCAGTACTCACGGTTGACCGCGACGTGTTCCGGGAGTTCGCCCATGGCGGCACACTATCGCTTGGCTCCCGGGCGGGCCATCAGCCGCCGCCCGACCTCGTGTCCATGAATCACAGTCCTCCGTAGGCTCCGCGAACCCGCCACGCATGATGCTCAACGATCGCCCGCACTTCTACGGCAGCAACGAGTGCGAGCCCACCAGGCTTGCCGGCAAAGACCAGCGCAATCGACTCACCAAACGACGACCTACTGGGGGCCGTCGCTGACGCCTCTTACGACTCGGACGAACGAGTCTTACGGGCTCGGCAGAACGCACGTCATCCATCCCCTGAGCGGGCAGGGGTGCGATGAGGGGCGCCCGTCGCGCATCCGTCAACTCTCGGCCTCGAGGTGGGCCGGCGAACGAACTCCGCCTGGGTCGGGTCCTCTCAGCGGGCACAGCGTCTGGTGCGCTGGCATGCTCGCCTCCGCACATATGCGGGGATCGCCGCCACTCGGGTTCGCAGCCGCAACTCTGCGACTGCATCGACCGTAATCGAGGTTTGGATTGGCGAGGCGATGAATCGATCGGGACTACTTCCGCGTTGGCTACTGTCGCCGCCGTTCCTCCGCCTGCTTCTGCTCGATAGCTGTTCGCACGGTGCTGACAGACGGAAAATTCGCCTGGTCTACGAACACAGCCTGGTAGATGGCGTCGTTGCTCTCGATTCGCTTTCGAGCGCCGTCCAGCATTAGCAACCCGCAGACCCCGAGACCGACCGCGACGCAGGCGAAGAATCCCCACCATTCAAGGTCCATTCTCCAGGGGACAAGTGCGCTAACCACCAACACGGGCAGCGCGATCGCAAAACGAAAGTCCGCCTCGGAATCGGCGCGGTCGTATCGGTCGAATAAATCACGATTGTCGGCAAGCAGACGGGTCGCAACGAGCGGAATGTCCCTCAGCATGCGATTTTGTACTTCCAGCGATGCCACCGCGACTACGTCTTGAGGCATCGGACTGGCAAACCTATCGCTGTCACGCGGCTTCTCCATCAGCTCGGCCAGCTGCTCCCGGAAATACTGACTTTCGCTGGTCTCTCCTGCCACCGGCGGGAATGCCACCCGCGCTTCGAACATCTCGGTGGCGACAACGGTGGCGAGCTGCTCCGCCTCCACCTGAGATGAGGGTGACAGCGGAGGAGGGCCGATGCGACGTCCTCGCTCGAGTAGCTCGGCCGTTTCGCCGTAAGCCCGATCCCTCATGCTCCGCGTGCGACGCCCCGAGACTCGTTGAATCGACTTGACAGCCAATTGCACCACTGAACTGGTCGGTCTCACGACGAGAATCCCGACAAGGTAGGCGACGAATGTCACCACCGTGATCAGTGCGGCAGACCCGAAGGCGCCGAACAGCCGATAGATCTGCGCGATCAGCCCAGATGCCTCCAGTTGAGTCGGGATCGCTGGGTAGACGCACAGCCAGAGGACCACGAGCCATAGAAAACCCGCAGCCAAAGGTACGCGGAGATCGCGTAAACCCGGCAAGAGGCTCGTCAGCATGCCGCTCACTGTAGCGGCTCGGTTGGTTTCGCGACCGTATCCAACCACGCTCCATGCTGACGCCGGTCCTCAGTTGCGGCGCGTCCGTCCGTCAAGCTCCCCGCGCATCTCGGACCGGCAATGCACTCCACAACCTAGGCACGCTTCGGTTACACGCCAATGGCGGCCTACTCCTGGCGGCTGATGAGCGCAGCGGCGATCGCTGGGGAAGATGTCGCAGCGAACTTGAACAGTGACGCGAGCTGTCGATTGGACACGTTGAGGCGCAGTCCGTCTGTGAACTGTTCCATGCCGACGAGCTTGTCGTAGCGGAACTCAAGGGTCCGCTTCTGGCCAGTGAACACAGCCCGTTGGTTTGTGATGGTGAGCACACCGGTGTCTTGTACCTGCATCTGCGTTCCAACGACGACGCTGCGTGCCCGGGCTTGCCCGACCCTGTAGCTGACCCCCTTCGCGACCCGGATGCTGACGCCGTGAGATCCGCCGCGCATCTCTCGCACAGCGACTTCCTTCATCAGCGCAACACTGAAAGTGGCGCGCCCAACCTCGCCCGGCTTCAGCATGATGGGAACGTCAACGACAGGAAGTCGGCCGTCGTTCAGTCCCGCGATCACGAGCTCCTCAAACACCGCCATATTCCGAGTTGGAAGGCCCTGAATATCGACGCCGAGCGCGTCCGCCAGACGGAAAAGTTGCCGTTCCTCTTCCGCTGTTAGCAAATCGTCATCGAGCACGTCACGGATGCCGAGGGTGAGGGTGTCCCAGCGGCGCTGCTCCCACTCCTTCGCCTTGTAGTGGCTCGCCGCCTCGCTGACAATGCTTGGCAGTGCGGCCAGCGCTGTATCGTCACCATGCGCCGCCGCGAGGGCTGTCGACTCGAACGCGTCCCGACCCTGCCGTTTGGCCTCTCGTCGTGACATCCGCTTTGGTCGTTCCTCCGACGCGGGTGCAGTCTGCAATTCGGTGACCTCCGAGCCGACAGTCGCCTCGACGGTCGCCTTGCCTGCTACCGGGGCCGCGGCGACTAAGGCATCGATGCCCTGCACCCCTGCTCCCCAGACGTGTTCGGTCCAGGCTGAGCCGTCCCAATAGCGACGCTCGAAGCGCCTAGTCGGGTCTGGAAACCAATCGGCGGGCGTCGTCACTGTGCCGAGTGTAACCACCCCGATCTGTAGGGGACAGGGCGTGATGCTAAGTCCGCGTCCCGCGCGCCGGCGATCCCGAACCGGGTGGCATGCACAGGGGCCTGATATGGACACACAGCGTCCCGCGGTCCGGGCGGCCGTCGTCACCGTCAGTCGTTCATCGCGGCTGCTGCTCGATGTTGTGACTGCCTCTGCGAGGTCCGTCGCAACGCGCTGAGGTTCAGGACACGCTTGCCGTTGCGTAGGGCGGCGCGACCTACTCCTTTCGCCTCGGGCGGAGGACCTTATCGCCCATCTCGGCTAACAACTCGACCGCCTTTCGGTCTCCGTTGAGCAACCTCTCCCGATCGTCCAGGTCGGCCATGCCGTCGAGATACTTGTTGATCGTCGCGTCGTCCGTCGCACGACCCATCATCTGCTGGAGAACCTGGCGCTCGGTCTCGATCTGCTTTGCCTTGTGCGCGATGATTTCCAGGCGACGCTCCTTGGACACGGGCGGCGTATTCGGGGACGGCTCTCGCGCCTTCGGTGGGGAAGCCTGGGACGGGTCCGCAGCGATGTTCTTGGCGTGCAGTTGCTCACCAGTCGTGCGCGGCCTGGCTGAGTCGACGCCTTCTTGGAAGCCTTTGTCGTAACCCTCCCGATAGCCCTCGCGACGCGCCTTCTCTGCCATGGCGTCTCTGCCCGCTCGGATATCCTCTGGCGGCACACGAGAGGCGAGAGACACGCTTGCAGACGCGCCGATATGGGAGTCGCCCGCCGACGCGCAGTGGCGGCTGACCCTCAATGCTCTCAACCTAATCGTTGATGACGTGGGGATCGATGAACAGGTACGCCTCACTCGCGCCGTGCCGGACTTCTATCCCGCACCCGCAGACGACAGCCCCGAGGCCCTAGAGCAAGCAGCACTGCTGGCCATTCGCGAGGATGCGCTGAATGGGTGGGCATTCTCCGGCTTGGCGGCCGCCTGGACGGGAAGGTAGGAAGAGGAGAAGGACCCCCTGCAGGCGACGATGACTGCCGCGGTAATCATCAACGTGGCCGGGTACCTGTGGATCGATCTGCTCATCGCTTGTCTGTCAGACGACGCCCACGACCAGGAGTTGCGCATGATGCTTGCGCAGGACGCGATGCTCTGTGCCTGGAAGTACCTAGGCGAATCCTTCGCGGAGGAAGTCTTCGAGCACCCATTCATCGATGACGAACTGCGAACGCTCGTGCTCGACTTCTTCGAAACCGTACGACCTCCGTCACCCCCATTGGAGATGCGGCGCCATCTCGACGACGGGACATTTGAGTCCCGGTTCCTCCCGACGGACAGGCGAGCAGCAACCGCGTCAGACTGATCGCTCGTGCCTGCACCGTTCCGGATCACGCCACAAGCGCTGGCGGCCTCCTATCCAGCAGACGGCCCGCAAGTGGGTCGTCCTGCGGACTGACGCCAGCTGGCGTGGGGGACCGCGGACGCTCGATCGACTCGATCTCCGTTTACCCCGCGCGATGAAATGCCCGCGAGCGGCGCCCCATACGGTCGACAACATCGTGTCATCCGGGGCTCGGCGTGTGGCCGCGAGCGGTCCGACCTCCGCGTGGGCTCCGCGCCAAGGTCGGAACTGGTGCGCACACACGTGCACACATCCGATGGCGGTCGAAACCCGCTGATTCGCGACCAGATGGTTCCCGCGCGTAATCAAACGGGATCTCGCCTCGGCAGAAACACGAAAACCCGCGGAGATCCGCGGGTTCTCAATGCTTACTGTCTCAACACAGTGTGCGCCCGAAGAGACTCGAACTCCCAACCTTCTGATCCGTAGTCAGATGCTCTATCCATTGAGCTACGGGCGCATGTTGTTCGCAGCAGCGCACAACGTCGTCAAGAATACCCCACGCTCCCCCGCGGCGCGAATCGGCGGCAGGATGCCGGGTTCCCGGGCGTGTTCGCCGGGTGCGAGCCGGATCGCTCAGGCGTCCCGCTCATCGAGCGCACGCAGCTGACGCTGCAGGGCGACGATCCGGTACGACGTGTCGAGGAGCTCGCCGAGGAGCTCCCAGTCACCGGCATCCGGCTCGATGCGGAGGGCGAGCCAGCCGTACGCGCCCTCGTAGGGCGGCACGAAGACGTCGTCGCGTTCGAGGAGGACCGGCCGCTCGAGGTCGTCGGGCACGAACAGCACCGCCGGTTCGGCGGCGGAACCGACGATCGCGAACTGGCGCTTGCCGGCGCGAAATGTGCAGCGTCCGTGCGAGATGGCCTCCACCGCTTCGGGGTAGGGCATGCACAGCCCGCGGACGCGCACCACTAGGGGGTGATCGGGCGGGAACCACATCGGGTGGGTCGAAGCCGCGTCGCCGTTCACAGCCCGAGCGTAGCGTCGGGGCGATCCGGTGTCAGGAGTCGAGCTCGGTGACGTCGACGCCGGAGATGCGCGGCGACGCTGCGGCCGGCTCGGCGGCGGGCTCGGCATCCGTGTCCGCCTCCTCGCGGTGACGCTTGTGCGCGGCCAGGCGCGGGATGTCGACGAGGCGGATCGACTGCATGCGGGCCGCACGCATCCGCTCGTAATCGGGGTCGAGGTCGGGACGCATGCCCTCGACGCGCAGGCGGCGCTGCAGGTTGGCCTCGACATCGCCCCACGCGGCATCGCGGGACTGCTCGATGAGAGAGCGCACGACGTGCGGATCGTCGGCCATCCGCCGGAGCGCCTGCGCGACCCCGGAGTACTGCCGGCCGCGCCTGCGGAGGTTGCGTGTATCGCGATCGCGATAGTCGTGCGTGCCGTCGGAGTCGGTGAACTTGCCCCACGCCTTCTTGCGCTGGCGCCTGACCAGCGCGGCGGCCTCGTCCTGCTCGTCGGCGAGGGCGGTGAGCGTCTCTCGGGCGAACGGTGTGAAGGCGACGACATCGAACTGCTCGTCGTGCGCGATCGTCTCGACGAGGATGCGGTTGCGTATCGCCAGGCGCGCTGCGGCGGACGCGATGGACACCCCTTCGGCGATCGCCTCTGCGGTCTTGCCCATCGAACCTCCCCTGGAAAGGCTAGCGTCCGAAGAGGCCTCCTGAGTCAGCGAGAATCGTAGACACGGCTCGTCGACGGCGACGGCCCGAGCGAGAGGCAGGCCGTGGCCCGAACAACTCACCGAGCGCCGACGCGACGACTGGACGTGCGGGGACGCACCACCGTCATCACCGGCGCCGCCGCCGGCATGGGCGCGGAGGTCGCTCGGCAGCTCGCCGCTCGCGGCGCGCACATCGCGCTGCTCGACCGGAATGCAGACGGGCTCGCCACGGCGTCCGCGAGCCTGGACGGCACCGGGCACACCTCGCACGTCGTCGATCTCACCGACGACGAGGCTGTGGCGGCCGCAGTCGCCGAGGTGGAGGCATCCCATTCCCATGTGCAGTCCCTGGTGACGTGCGCCGGATCGTCGATGCTGGGTGCCATCGACCAGCTGACGATGGCCGAGATGCGCTGGCTCATGGACGTCAACCTCTGGGGCACGGTCAACGTTACGAAGGCGCTGCTGCCGGCACTGCGTCGCGAGCCTGCCGCCCACATCACGCACCTCGTCTCGATCTACGGTCTCGCCGCGCCGGCGGGGCGCATCCCGTACGCGATGAGCAAGTTCGCCGTGCGTGGGTTCACCGAGGCGCTGCGGCACGAGCTGGAGCGCTCGACCGTCACCGTCGGGGCGGTCTATCCGGCCGGGGTGAAGACCGGCATCATCCTGCGCGGCCGGTACGCGGCCGCGATCGATCCCGCGGTCGCCGATCGCGCCGCCTCGGCGCAGGCCGCGATGTACCACACCGAACCCGCGGATGCCGCGGCACGCATCGTCGAGGCGACCATTCGCCGTCGTCCGCGCACCATGGTCGGGCGCGAGGCGCGGCTGGTCGACGTGCTCACGCGCGTGACGCCCACTCACTACTGGGCGCCGATGCGTCGACCGCTGCGCGACGCCATCGACACCACGACGCCGATCCGCTGAGGCGCCGCGGGCGCCGTCGGACGGGCGGCGCCAAGCGGGTGTCGGCGCACCAGCGCCGCCAGGCCGGTGTCGGCGCACCAGCGCCGCCAGGCCGGTGTCGGCGCACCAGCGCCGCCAGGCCGGTGTCGGCGCACCAGCGCCGTCGGACCCGTGTCGTCCGACCGGCAGCGTCGAACCAGCGCCGTCGGGCCGGCTGCGTCGTGGTGTCGGCATCCACCGCTCCGCGTAGCAAGCGGTTCGCCGTTATGCAACCCCCAACTCCCGGCCGATGCCCCGGCGTAGCGTCGATGTCACCCGCTCATGAGAGGAGCGATCGATGGGATTCATGGACGACGCCAAGGAGACGGCCCAGGCCGTCGGCGAGAAGATCAAGGATTCGTGGGAAGACACCACCGATCGAGTCGGCGACAAGGTCGACGAGATGAAGGCCGACGCCGACGTCAAGAAAGCGGAAGCGGAGCGCGACTCGGTGAAGACGCGCAACGACATCAAGGAAGACCTGCGGGACAGCACCTGACCCGCTCACGATGAAGGCGGAGCCGACCGGGGGGCCGGCTCCGCCTTTGTCGTGAGTGCTGGGGGAATCACCCCAGACGCGCGACGGCCGGGCACGGCGACGAGGCTGCCCGGCCGATCGCGTGGATCAATCGATCGCGCCGATCCGCCAGGCGGCGGTGACGGATGCCGCGGGCTCGATCACGATGAGCCCCGCGTCATAGTCGTACGACCCGGCGTTGAAAGCGTCGGGTGCGCAGGTCATCGGCTCGACGGCGAGGCCCAGCCGGCTCTGCGCGGCGTCGGGCTTGTCGGCGGTGTGGACCTGCACCCACGGGCAGGCGGCATCCCATGACATCTCGACGCCGGAGCCCGACGGGGCGGTCACGCGCACCGTGGCGTTGCCGTCCGCATCGAGCACCAGGCCGGTGTAGGCGTGGTCGATCTCGACGGTGCCGATCCGACGCGACGAACGGAAGTCGAAACGTTCCGGGTCCTCGGCGTCGACCGCGACGAGGTCCGTCGGAATGAGGCGGTCGGGCGTGACCGCGAGCACCTGCGTGGCGGGGAGCTCGAGCGTCCAGCCGTCGACGCGGCCGTCGCCGGCGACGAGGTACGGGTGCGGTCCGGTGCCCCACGGCGCCGGCTCGTCGCTCTCGTTGTGCGCCGTGACGGACTGCGTGAGCCCCGCGGGGCCCAGCGAGAAGGTCGTCGTGGCGACGACGCGCCACGGGTAGAACGTCTGCGGCTGGATGACGGCGGCCAGGGTCACGTGGTCGGGTCCCTTGTCGATCACCTCGAAGTCGAGCCACGTCGCCAGGCCGTGCAGGGCGTGCGAGCGCGCCGGCTCGGTGAGGGGCAGCTGGAAGTCGCGGCCGCCGAACGAGTACTTGCCGTCGACCACGCGGTTCGGCCACGGGGCGAGTGTCGCGCCGCGGTGCGCAGGCCGCACTTCATCGGCCTCGAACGGCACGACGAGGTCGCGGCCGCGATACGTAAGGGAACGGAGGGTCGCACCGACGCTGGCGACGACGGCTTCGTAATCGCCGGCGCGGAGCGCGTGCTGGGTTCCGGATTTGGGGGGACGTGCCATGAGGGCTCCTAGGAGATCGGGGATGCCGCCAACCAGAGTAGCGGCGAGGTTCGCGCGCCTCGAACCCGGGGATGTGCGCCGAGACAGAGGGCGACGCCCCCTGCCTCGCGCGGAATCCCCGGTCTCAGCGAGCCCAGGCACTCCGCGACGGGCTCACAGCCCCTGCGCGAGACGGTAGTACGCCTGGTTCCAGCGGAGCTCCCGCTGGAAGCCGCGCACGGTGGTGTCCTCATCGATCACGACCAGCTCGGTGCCGGCGATGTCGGCGAAGTCGCGGAACACCTCGATGTCCACGGCCGTGGTCATGACGGTGTGATGGGCGGCACCCGCCGCGAGCCAGCAGCCCGCGCTGGTCGCGAAGTCGGGCGCGGGCTTCCAGACGGCGCGGCCCACCGGCAGCTTCGGCAGGTCGGGGGCGTCGACGTTCTCCACGACGTTCGCGACCAGGCGGAACCGGTCGCGCATGTCGCTCATGGCCACGACCAGGGCGGGGCCCGGGTCGGCGGTGAACACGAGCCGCACCGGGTCGTCCTTGCCGCCGATGCCGAGCGGGTGAACCTCCAGGCGCGGCTTCGCGGTGGTCAGCGACGGCGAGACCTCGAGCATGTGCGCGCCGAGGATCTTCTCGTCGCCGGCGACGAGGTCGTACGTGTAGTCCTCCATGAGGCTCGCGCCGCCGGGGAGGCCCGCGCCCATCACGTTCGCGACGCGCACCAGGATGGCGGTCTTCCAGTCGCCCTCGGCGCCGAAGCCATAGCCCTCGGCCATGAGGCGCTGCACGGCGAGACCGGGCAGCTGCTTCAGGCCGCCGAGGTCCTCGAACGAGGTGGTGAAGGCGCCGAAGCCGCCCTCCTCGAGGAACGAGCGCAGCCCGACCTCGATCGCCGCGCCGTCGCGCAGCGACTGGTGGCGGTCGCCGTCCGGTCGCAGCTCAGGCGCGACGTCGTAGGACTCGAGGTACTCGGCGACCAGGGCGTCGACGTCGGCGTCGGTGGCGGCATCCACCCTCTCCACCAGCTCGTTGACGCCCCACGTGTTCACCTGCACGCCGAACCGCAGCTCGGCTTCGGTCTTGTCGCCCTCGGTGACCGCGACGTAGCGCATGTTGTCGCCGAAGCGGGCGAGCTTGAGCGA
The DNA here is from genome assembly GCF_010634885.1 of Microbacterium sp. B35-04. Lineage (NCBI taxonomy): Bacteria > Bacillati > Actinomycetota > Actinomycetes > Micrococcales > Microbacteriaceae > Microbacterium > Microbacterium sp. B35-04. Next base: position 64,660 of record NZ_MWLP01000034.1, read on the forward strand.
ACGGGATGCCGCCCACCCGGCGGCCGCGCGCTGCCAGTCCTCGACCTGCTGCCGCACGGCGGGGTTCGACACGTGTCCGACGACCGTCTTGCGCGCGACGCCGAGGCGCGTCTGGATGTATCCGAACTCGCGGTCGCCGTGCGCGGCCTGGTTGAGGTTCATGAAGTCGAAGTCGATGTCGGCCCACGGCAGCTCGACGTTCGCCTGCGTGTGCAGGTGCAGCAGCGGCTTCTGCAGCGCGTCGAGTCCGGCGATCCACATCTTCGCGGGGCTGAACGTGTGCATCCACGCCATGACGCCGATGACGTCGTCGCGCGCGTTGACGTCGAGGGCAAGCCGGCGGATGGAGTCGGAGTCTTTGAGGACAGGCTTCCACACGATCTTGACGGGGAGGCCGGCGAGGCCCTCGGCGACAGCCTGGGACTGCTCGGCGACCTGGCGGAGGGTCTCTTCGCCGTAGAGGTTCTGGCTGCCGGTGACGAACCAGACCTCGTAGCCGTCGAGCGAGGTGGAGAGGGGGGTGCGGGTCATCGTGGTTCCTTCGGTTCGTTCAGGTCCGAGGCATCCGTGTCCCACTTTCGGTCGATAGAGCGGCCTCTACCGGCGAGAAGTGGGACACGAAGGCGGGAAATCGGGACACGGTGGGTCAGGTCAGAGAGCGGTGACGGCGGCGGCCTCGACGGCGAGGCCGACGCGGTAGCGGTCGAGGTAGGCGGCGAAGCCGGCGACATCGGCGGCGTCGGGGTCGGCGGTCGCGATCGCCGCGTTCGCGAAGACCCGGTGCTTGAGGTAGGCGGCGAGGCTCAGGTCGCCGGCGTGCGGAAGGTACGCGGCGAGCACGGCGATGCCCCACGCGCCGCCCTCCGATGCGGTGTCGCCGACCGACACCGGAGCGCCGAGCGCGCCGGCGAGGAAGCGCTGCGCCACCCCGGCGGTGCGGAACATGCCGCCGTGGGCGAACATCCGGTCGAGGCCCACGCCCTCGTCGTCGAGCACGCGCATGCCGAGGGCGAGCGTGCCGAAGACGCCGTAGAGCTGGGCGCGCATCGCGTTGGCGAGCGTGAAGCGGCTGTCGGGCGTGCGCACGAACAGCGGGCGGCCCTCGGTGAGACCGGCGATCGGCTCGCCGGCGAGATGGTTGTAGGCCAGCAGCCCGCCGGCATCCGCCTCGCCCCCGAGCGCCTCGCGGAACAGGATGTCGTAGACGGCATCGTCGGCGAGCGGTGTACCGGATGCCTCGGCGAAGCGCGCGAACATGCCCGCCCAGGCTGCCAGCTCGCTGGCGCCGTTGTTGCAGTGGACCATGGCCACCGCGTCGCCGGACGGGGTCGCGACGAGGTCGAGCTCGTGGTGCACGCATTCGAGCGGCCGCTCGAGCACGACCATCGCGAAGATGCTGGTGCCCGCACTGACGTTGCCGGTGCGCGGCGCGACGGCGTTGGTCGCGACCATGCCGGTGCCGGCGTCGCCTTCGGGAGCGCAGAACGGGATGCCGGGGCGCAGGGTTCCCGACGGGTCGAGCAGTGCGGCACCCTCGGCCGTCAGCGCGCCGGCGGGAGTCCCGGCGACGAGCACGCGGGGCAGCAGCTCGGAGACGCTCGCGACGGGCAGCCTTCCGGCAGCCGGTCCCTGAGCCTGTCGAAGGGCGTCGTAGCGCGCGAGCATCGCGGCGTCGTAGTCGCTCGTGGCGGAGTCGATCGGGAACATGCCCGACGCGTCGCCGACGCCGAGCACCCGCTCCCCCGTCAGGCGCTGGTGGACGTAGCCGGCGAGCGTCGTGACGAAGCGGATGTCGGGAACGTGAGGCTCGGCATCCACCACCGCCTGATGCAGGTGCGCGATCGACCAGCGCAGCGGGATGTTCACGCCGAACGCGTCGGTGAGCTCCGCCGCCGCCGGGCCGGTGTTCGTGTTGCGCCAGGTGCGGAACGGCACGAGCAGCGTGCCCGCCTCGTCGAAGGCGAGGTACCCGTGCATCATCGCCGAGACGCCGATCGCGGCGAAGGTCTCGGGCGCGGCGCCATGGCGCTGCTGCGCGTCGGAGACGAGGTCCGCGTACGCGGCCTGCAGGCCCGACCACACGTCCTCGAGCGAGTAGGTCCAGAGGCCGGACTCGTACCGGTTCTCCCAGGCGTGCGAGCCCACTGCGAGCACGTTCGCCGGGTCGTCGGCATCCACGAGGCACGCCTTGATGCGGGTCGAGCCCAGCTCGATGCCGAGCGTCGTGCGCCCGGTGCGGATCGCCTCGGCGCTCATCGGCCGCCCTCTTCCGTGCGCTCGTCGGACGCGTCACGGCGCTCGTCGGACGCGTCACGGCGCTCGTCGGACGACTGGCCGTAGACGTTCTGGTAGCGGTCGAAGAGGCGGTCGATCGCGTCCTGCGGGATCGGGATCAGCGGGCCGGCCTCCCGCGCGTGGTGCACGGTGCGGGCGACGTCCTCGACCATCACCGCGGCCTTGACCGCGTCCTTCGCCGACGTGCCGATCGTGAACGGACCATGGTTCTGCATCAGCACCGCGCGGCTGCGGTGCCCGGTGAGAGTCTCGACGATGCCGCGGCCGATCGAGTCGTCGCCGATGATGGCGAACGGGCCGACGGGGATCGGTCCGCCGAACTCATCGGCCATGGCTGTGATGACGCAGGGGATCTCCTCGCCGCGTGCCGCCCACGCCACCGCGAAGGTCGAGTGCGTGTGCACGACGCCGCCGACCTCGGGCATGTTCCGGTACACGTAGGCGTGCGCCGCCGTGTCGCTCGAGGGGCTCCGCTCACTGCCGGGTGTGCCGGGCACGACGTTGCCGTCGAGGTCGCACAGGATCATGTTCTCGGGGGCGAGGTCGTCGTACGAGACCCCGGACGGCTTGATGACGAAGAGGTCGGCGCCGGGGACGCGCCCCGAGACGTTGCCGCCCGTCCAGACCACGAGGCCGTAGCGCACGAGCTCGCCGTGGAGCTTCGCGACATCGGCCCGGACGGCGGCGATGGATGCCTCGACCTCGGGTGTGAACGCGGGCGCCGGCGTCGCCGGATCGGGGCTGGTCACGGGGTCCTCCATCGGGTCTCGTGCTGGGGCGGCTCATCGCCGACAGTGAAGGCCGATGTTACCGGTAACAACCCCCGGAGCCAACCCTCCGTAGCGCAGCCGCGTCAACGATTCAGGAACATCGGCGGGTGTTCGATGACGCGCCCCGGAATGTCGCGACTCTGAGCCTGGGGGCATTCAGCTTTCCTGATTTCTCGACGCGGCCACCGCGGAGGGGTCGAGAGTGGTCAGCGCAGCGCCGCCGCTGACGCGCGGACGACGAGACGCGGCGCGGCGACGGCGGGTGCCGTGGCACCGAGCACGGCGGCGACAGCCCGGCGTGCCTCGCCCGCCAGGTCGAGCCCCACCGTGGTGAGCGCCGGACGGTAGTACGCGGCATCCGGGTTGTCGTCGAAACCGACGATGCTCACGTCGCCCGGCACGTCGACGCCCGCCTCGCGGAGTCCCGCGATGAGCCCCAGCGCCATCTGGTCGTTGGCGACAGCCACCGCCGTCGGCCCGCCGGCGCGCACGGCCGCGGCGATCCGCCCGGCGAGCGCGGCGCCGGCCGCAGCGGTCCAGTCGCCGCTCCAGTGCGGCTCAATCCCCAGCCCCGCGCCCTCGAGCGCGCGTCGCATGCCCGCTTCCCGCGAGCGCGCCTCGAGCCACTCCTCGGGTCCGGCGACCCGGCCGATGCGGCGATGACCGAGCTCGACGAGATGCGAGATGGCGAGGGCTGCGCCCGCCTCCTGCTCCGCGGCGCCCGGTCCGGTGTGCAGCGCGGCGATCGCGACCCCCGGGTGCGCGCCCGTCAGCGCCGTCAGCGTGGCCGCGTGCGGTGCGAGGACGATGAGCCCGTCCACGCCCTGTCCGAGGAGTCGATCGGCCGCATCGCGGACGGATGCCTCGTCCGAGGCGTCCGCGTAGGCCGTCGCGATCCACCGGCCGGCATCGCGCGCCGCCGCCTCGAGCGCGGCGATCCCGACGGCCGGCCCGTACAGCGTCGCGTCGGAGGCGATGACCCCGAGCGTGCGGGTGGTGCGGGTGCCGAGCGTGCGGGCGGCGTTGTTCACGCGGTAGCCGAGGTCGGCGATCGTCTGCAGCACCCGGTCGCGTGTCTCGGGCCGGATGTTCGGGTGCTCATTGAGCACGCGCGACACCGTCTGCGTCGACACGCCTGCGGCGCGCGCCACCTCCCGCACGCCCACGCGCATGGGATCGGCGGGAAGCGGCCGCGTGTCGTCCATGGCGCACACCCTATCCGCCACTCGGCGCCCCGCATCGCCAGAGGTGGCACGCTGGAGGCATGGGTGCAGACGCTCCGAAGACGCGACGACCGACGCTCCGCGCCCGGCTGCTGACCGCTCTCGCCGGCGATCCCGACGGCACGCCGCCGTGGGTCAGGGCACTCGCCGACGGCGACGACGCCGGGTACTTCGCGGACGGCGGCGCCGTGTGGACGGTGCATGCGGGCACGGGAACCTTCGTCGCCGGCATCCGTGCCCTGCTCATCCAGGCCCTGCATCCGGGTGCGATGGCGGGCGTGCATGACTTCTCGCGCTACCGCGACGACCCGATCGGGCGCCTCACCGGCACCGTGCGCTGGATCATCTGCGTCACCTACGGGTCGACCGCGCAGGCGGCGCAGGAGACGCAGCGCATCGCGCGGCTGCACGAGCGGGTCCAGGGTTCTTACGAGTCCGTCGCGGGCCCGCGGGACTACTCGGCGGGCGACGCGGACCTCGTCGAGTGGGTGCACCTCGCCTTCACCGAGGCCTTCCTCGGGGCGCACCAGCGGTGGGGCGGACCCATCCCCGGCGGCAGCGACGCGTACGTGCGTGAGTGGGCGCAGGCCGGCCGCCTCATGCGCCTCACCGATCCGCCGCTGAGCGAGAGGGAGCTGCACGCCCGCATCGACGGGTTCCTCGCACGCGGCGAGCTCCGCCGCGACGCGCGCGTGGACGACGTGGTGCGGTTCCTCCGCGCGGCGCCGTTCACCGGCATCATGCGCATCGCCTACCGCGTGCTCTTCGCCGCTGCCGTCGCGAGTCTGCCGCGCCGGTATCGGCAGCTGCTCGGCCTGCGCCGGTCTCCGCTGCCCGTCGTGACCCTCACCCGCATCGTGCTGGCGGTGTCGGCGAAAGCGCTCGAGGAGGGTCCGCGCGCGCAGGATTTCGCCCGGCAGCGGCTCCGGCGACTCAGCCGTACAACCCCGGCGGCCCCCGGCGCTGCGCCCGCGCACTGATCTCCCCGAAATCCAGCGCCGTCTTGCGAAAAGTCGGGCCCGTCACACGACACGCCGTGCCGCGGCATCCATCGCCGGCGCGTCGTGGTCACCGACCCGACTTTTCGCAGGAGAACACGTCCCTGCCCCCGGCGCAGTGGCAGGCTGGAATCATGCGCATCGCCCTCACCGGCTCGTCCGGAAAGCTCGGCACCGTCGTCGCCCGCGAACTGCGTGCGGCCGGCCACGACGTCATCGGCCTCGACGTGGTGGGAACCCGCGGCCCCGACTTCGTCCAGGTCGACCTCACCGACTACGGCCAGGTCATCGACGCCCTCACCGCGGTGAACGATCGCCACGACGGGTTCGACGGGGTCGTGCACCTCGGGGCCATCCCCGCCCCCGGCATCCGCTCCGATGTCGCGACCTTCCACAACAACATGACCGCGACGTTCAACGTGTTCTGGGCGGCCGTGAGACTCGGCATCCGTCGCCTCGTCTACGCCTCGAGCGAGACCGTGCTGGGTCTGCCGTTCGACGTGGCGCCGCCGTACATCCCGGTCGACGAGGAGTACCCGCCGCGCCCGGAGTCGGTGTACTCGCTCGTGAAGACGCTCGAGGAGCGGATGGCGGTCGAGCTGGTGCGGTGGCACCCCGAGCTGTCGATCACCGGCCTGCGGTTCTCGAACGTGATGGTTCCCGAGGACTACGCCGCGTTCCCGTCGTACGACGCCGACGCGATGACGCGCAAGTGGAACCTGTGGGGCTACATCGACGCCCGCGACGGCGCGCAGGCCGTGCAGCGCGCGCTCGAGGTCGCCCCGCCCGGGTTCGAGACCTACATCATCGCCGCTGCCGACACCGTGATGTCGCGCCCCAACGCCGAACTCGTCGCCGAGGTCTTCCCCGGCGTCGAGACCCGCGAGCTCGGCGAGCACGACACCCTGCTCTCCATCGACAAGGCCCGGCGCGTGCTCGGGTACGCCCCGCAGCATTCGTGGCGGGATCACGTCACGGGGTCATGACCGAGGGGCCGCGCGAAGCCGCCGAACGCTACCGCTTCGAGAAGTGGCAGCGCGAGCAGGGCTTGTCATCGGACGAAGTGGATGCCGCACACGCGGCCGCGCCGCCGGCACGGGGCTTCTCGGCAGCCGAGCGGGCGGCGGTCGTCGAGAATGCGATCCAGCAGGCGATCCGCCGGGGTGAGTTCGATGATCTGCCCGGCGCAGGCAAGCCCATCCCCGGCCTCGGCGAGAGCCACGATCCCGACTGGTGGATCCGCCGCAAGATCGAGAGCGAGCAGCTCACCGGCCTGGGCCCGCCGGCGCTCCGGCTCCGGGTCGAGAGCGCCGAGCTCGACGAGCGCCTCGATGCCCTCGCCGGCGAGGCCGACGTGCGGGACGCCCTCGAGGACTTCAACCGCCGCGTCGTCGAGGCACGTCGGCAGCTGCTCGGCGGCCCGCCCGTCGTGACCCCGACGCGTGACGTCGACGCCGAGGTCGCGGCATGGCGCGAACGTCGCGCCGCGCGCATCGCAACGCAGGCGCAGGCGGAGACGGATGCTGCAGCCCGCCGCCGTCACCCCTGGTGGCGTCGCCGCGGGCGCGAGGTGACCTAGCGGGCTGCCGCGTCAGCGCCGCGGGATCGTCGAACCGCGGATGATGAGGCGCACCGGCAGGTGGTGGGTGCCCTCACCGATGTCGACGCCATCGATCGCGTCGAACACCCGCTGGGCCGCCTGACGCCCCAGCTGCTGGAGATTGGCGTCGATGCTCGTCAGCTCGGGCCGCGAGTTGGTCGAGAGCACCTCCCAGTTGTCGTACCCGATGACGGCGAGATCCTCCGGCACGCGGCGCCCGAGATCGCGCGCGGTGTCCAGGGCGCCGCGGGCGAGCTGGTCGGATCCGCAGAAGATCGCGTCGACGTCAGGATGCCGCTGCAGCAGCATCGCGGCGGCATCCCGACCCCAGTGCTCGGTCCATTCCGAGAACATCGGGTCGCCCACGAGCTCGAGGCCGGCCGCGTCGAGCGCCGCCCGCGCTCCCGCGATGCGATCCTGGGCGGCGGCGTAGGCGGGGTCGCCGGTGATGTGGGCGATGCGGGTGCGGCCACAGGCGATGAGGTGCTCGACGGCCAGCCGTCCGCCGGCGTAGTTGTCGGGCGTGAGCGAGAGGTCGCGCGGGTCGTCGGAGGGCGCATAGGCGTACACGACCGGGACGGGGATCTCCTGACCGAGCGACGGGCGTGGGTCGGTCTGCCGGCCGACGACGATGATGCCGTCGACACGCCGGCTCAGCAGTGCCTTGAGGTGGTGCTGCTCGCGGATCGCGTCGCCGCGTGCGTCGCAGAGGAACACGTTGATCTGCCCGGCGCCGAAGGCGTCCTCGGCACCCATCAGGATCGGGATCATGAAGCGGCCCTCGAGGTCACTCGTGAGCAGGCCCACGGTGCCGGTGCGTCCCGCGAGGAGGCCACGCGCCATGGCGTTGGGGGTGAACGACAGGTCTTCGGCGGCATCCATCACCCGCCGCCGGGTCGCCGGCGCGACGTCCTCCCGGCCGTTGAGGGCCTTCGACGCTGTCGCGATCGACACTCCCGCCCGCTTCGCGACATCACTCAGCGTCGCACTGCGTCCCCCGGACTCGTTGGCGGCCATCACCCCTCCTCGTTGCGGAAACGTTATCGAAGCAACGTCTTGACCGCTCGTGATGTCTCACGATACCGTGCCGAAAGCGATTTCGATGTTTTCGAGATCCATCACGGCAGCGGCGCGGCGATCCTGCACGCGCACGCTCGAAGACGAGCCAAGGAGACTGCAATGACCAACACCCGACGTCGCGCCGCCGGCTGGCGCGCGGCGACCGCACTCCTCCTCTCAGGCGCCCTCGTGGCCCTCGCCGGCTGCGCCGGCGGTGGCGCGGCGACGCCTGCGGAGGACATCCCGGCCGAGGGGACGGACGACGGAACGACCCTCACGCTCTGGACCCGCGCACCCCTCGAGAAGCAGGCGAACCTGCTGGTCGACGCCTACAACGCCTCGCACGAGAACCAGGTCGAGCTCACCGTCGTGCCCAACGACGACTACGTCGCCAAGGTCGGCGCCGCTGCCGGCTCGGGCGGACTGCCCGACCTGTTCGCCGCCGACATCGTCTACGTGCCCAACTGGGTCGAGCAAGGCCTGTTCCAGGACCTCAGCGCCCAGGTCGACGGCCTCGACTACAAGGACCAGATCAACCAGGGCCACCTCTCGGCCGGGACGGATGCCGACGGCAAGGAGCACGTCCTGCCCTTCGTGCTCGACCTGTCGATGCTGTTCTGGAACAAGGAGCTCTTCGAAGAGGCCGGACTCGACCCGGAGAAGGCACCCGCCACCATGGCGGAGTACGCCGACGCGGCCAAGAAGATCCAGGCGCTCGGCAAGGACGGCGTGTACGGCACGGCGACCGGCCTGAACTGCGGCGGATGCCTCGTCTTCACGTGGTTCCCGAGCATCTGGGCGTCCGGTGAAGAAGTGCTGAGCGATGACGGCCACGAGTCGCTGCTCGCGAACGACGCCGCCAAGGAGGTCTACGACACGTGGCGCGATCTGTGGGAGTCGGGCGCCGTGCTGCCCAGCTCGCAGGATGAGGCGGGCCCGACCTGGACCGCCGGCTTCACCGAGGGCAACGTCGGCCTGATGTTCTACCCCGCGACGCTGCTGTCCTCGACCCCGTTCGACACCGGCGTCGCAGGCATCCCCGGCGTCGACGGCGGCGCCTCGACCTTCGTCGGCGGCGACGGCATCGGCATCTCGAAGGACTCCAAGAAGGCCGTGCAGGCCTGGAACTTCCTCACCTGGCTGATGTCTGAGGAGGCCCAGGTGGACGTCCTCGCGAAGAACAACGACGTCGTCTCACGCGCGGACTTCGCCGACAACGAGTACGCCGCGAAGGATCCGCGGCTCGTGACCATCAACGAAGTGGCCTCCCAGGGTGACACCCCTGTGGCGCTGAACTTCCAGCAGGCGTTCAACGCACCCGGCAGCCCGTGGCTGACGCTCGTGCGCAACGCCGTGCTCGAAGGCACCGACACGGTCGACACCGACAACGACGCCATCACCGAGATCCTCGCGCAGTGAGCCGCGGCGGTGGCCCGGGCGACCGGGCCACCGCCCCCATCCCCGGAGAACGAACGCCAATGTCCGCCGAGACGCTGAGTCCGCCGACGAGTCCGCCGACCGCCCCCGCCCCCTCGCCCCACCGCTCTTCGCGCGCCCGGCGCGAGGCGCTGCGCGGGTGGCTCTACGCATCGCCGACCACCCTGTTCGTGGTGTTCGTCTTCCTGCTGCCACTGCTGCTCGTGCTGCAGATGTCGGCATCCGACTGGCCGCTGCTCTCGGGCAACCAGGGCTGGAACCTCCCCGAGAACTACGTCGACGCCGTCGACCACCGCCTGTTCTGGGACGCCATCTGGTTCACCCTGAAGTACACGGCGATCACGACGATCCTCCTCATCGGCCTGGGCCTCGGGCTCGCGATGCTGGTGCAGGAGTCGACCCGGTGGAAGTCGCTGCTGCGAACGTCCTTCCTCGTGCCGAGCGCACTCGGTCTCGCCTCGGCATCCCTCCTCTTCTACGTGCTCTACTCGCCGTACGCCGGTCCGTTCGCCGACCTCATGCAGTCGTGGGGCTTCACGTTCCTCGGCACCCCCGAGGGCGCGCTGTGGTCGACGGTGTTCCTCATCGTGTGGCGGTACGCCGGCTTCTACATGCTGCTCATGCTGGTGGGCCTGCAGGCCATCCCCGACGACGTCTACGAGGCCGCGCGCATCGACGGCGCCTCGGCGTGGCAGACGTTCCGCGACATCACGCTTCCGCTGCTGCGGCCGACGTTCGCACTCACCATCGTGCTATGCGTCACCGGCTCACTCCTGGCATTCGAGCAGTTCTACATCCTCACCAAGGGCGGACCGGACAACAGCACCATGACGATCGTGCAGCTGATCTACAACGTCGCCTTCCAGGGCCAGAACGACCTCGGCATCGCCGCGGCGCTGTCAGTGATCGTGCTGCTGGCGCTCATCGTCATCAACGTGTTCCAGCTGCGGGCGTTCCGCCGCACGGACGAGGACTGAGGATCCCGCCATGTCTGCACAGACCCTTCCCTCCTCCACCCATCTCATCCAGGTGCAGCCCGCGCGCGGCCGCGCGCGCCGCTCCCCCGCGGCGCGCATCGTGTTCGGCATCCCGTACGCCGTGCTGACCACGGCACTCGCGATCATGTTCCTCTACCCGCTCATCTGGACCGCCGTGTCGTCGGTGGCCCCGCGAGCCGGCACCAGCCAGCCGGAAGGCTGGGGATTCGGCAACTACACGGCACTCGCCAACTACCAGGCGGGCATCTGGGTGTACCTCGGCAACTCGACGTTCGTCGCGCTGCTGACGGTGCTGCTGACCCTGGTCGTCTCCACCCTCGGCGGGTACGCCTTCGCGCGGTTCTCCTTCCCGGGGAAGAACCTGCTGTTCCTCACCGTGCTCGCAATTCTGATGGTGCCGTACACGACACTGCTGATCCCGCTCTACGTGATCCTCAACGCCGTAGGGCTCAGCAACTCCCTGGTCGGCGTCGCGATCGTGCTCACGATGTTCCAGCTGCCGTTCTCGATGTTCATGATGCGGATCTCGTTCGAGTCCGTCCCACGCGAGCTCGACGAGGCGGCCCTGGTGGACGGCGCGACGACCTTCGGAGCGCTCCGGCTCGTGCTGCTGCCGGCGGTCAAACCCGGGCTGATCACCGTCGGCATGTTCGCCTTCCTGGCGGCCTGGAACGACTTCATGGCGCCGCTGATCCTCATCACCGACACGAACCGGATGACGCTGCCGCTGGCGGTCTCGAACCTCCGCGTGCAGGTGCAGGGCGTCATCGACTACGGGGCGACGGAGGCGGGGGTGGTCGTGCTGGCCCTCCCCTGCATCGTTCTGTTCCTCGTGCTCCAGCGCCACTACGTCCGAGGATTCATGTCGGGAGCTTTCAAGGGATGACCATGCAGACCACCACCGCACCCCAGGCGCCCGTCGCCCCGACGCGCGGCCGCCTCCGCCCCCTCGGCCAGCAGGAGGTCCGCATCACCGGCGGCTTCTGGGGCGACCGGCAGACGGTCAACGGCCGCAACACGCTCGCGCACATCGAGAGCCGCCTGGAATCCGAGGGCTGGCTGGCCAACTTCGACCGCGCCGCGGCCGGCACGCTGCCGGAAGGGCGCCGCGGACGCGAGTTCTCGGATTCCGAGGGGTACAAGTACCTCGAGGCGCTCGCCTGGGAGATCGGCCGCACCGACGACGCCGACCTCGAAGCGCGGCTGCGCGCCGTCGTCGGTCGTGTCGCGGCGGCCCAGGAGGCGGACGGATACCTCAACACGCAGTTCGGGCGCGCGGGGCAGGGCGCGCGGTGGTCCGATCTGGAGTGGGGACACGAGCTGTACTGCCTCGGCCACCTCTTCCAGGCGGCGGTGGCCCGGGAACGCACCCGCCCGGGTGCGGACGACGGGTTGCTCCGCATCGCGGTGCGTGCCGCCGACCTGGTGTGCGCGGAATTCGGGCCCGGCGGACGCGACGGGATCTGCGGCCACGCCGAGGTCGAGGTCGGGCTCGCCGAACTCTCCCGGGCGACCGGCGAGCCGCGCTACCTCGAGCAGGCGCGCCTGTTCGTCGAGCGCCACGGACGCGGCACGCTTCATGACATCGAATGGGGCCGCAAGTACTTCCAGGACGACGTGCCGGTGCGCGACGCGACGGCCCTGCGCGGTCACGCGGTTCGCGCGAACTACCTGGCGGCGGGCGCCGCGGACGTCGCCGTCGACACCGGCGACGATGAGCTGCTCGGAGCGCTCCGCGGGCAGTGGGACCGTACGGTCGCCCGGCGGACCTACATCACAGGCGGCCAGGGTTCGCACCATCAGGACGAGGCGTTCGGAGAGGACTGGGAGCTGCCGGCCGACCGCGCCTACTCGGAGACGTGCGCGGGCGTCGGCTCGATCATGTTCTCGTGGCGCCTGCTGCTGGCGGACGGCGATGCGCGCCACGCCGATCTCATCGAGCGGACCCTGTTCAACGTCGTGGCGACGTCGCCCGCGCCCGACGGCCGTTCGTTCTTCTACGCGAACACGCTGCACCAGCGCGTGCCCGGCATCCCGGCCGAGCCCGACGCCACCTCTCCCCGCGCGTCGTCGTCGCTGCGTGCGCCGTGGTTCGAGGTGTCGTGCTGCCCGCCGAACGTGGCGCGCACCCTCGCGAGCCTCGACGCCTACGTCGCGACCGCGGACGACGACGGCGTCCAGCTGCATCAGTACGCGCCGTCGACGGTGCGCACGACGCTCGCCGACGGCCGCGTCGTCGCGCTCGACGTCGAGACGGACTACCCGGTGTCGGGACGGATCCGTGTGATCTCGCGAGCGGATGCCGCACCCGACGCCCCGTGGACGCTCACCCTCCGCGTTCCGGCGTGGGCCGCGGGGGCGCGCCTGCGGCTCCTGCCGACCGACGGCGGTGCCACCGAGGAGCGCGATCTCCCTCCTGGGGCCGCCGAGGTGCGCCGGGCGTTCCGCGAGGGGGACGTCGTGGAGCTCGACCTGCCCATGGCGCCGCGCGTGACGGCCCCCGACGAGCGCATCGACGCCGTGCGCGGGTGCCTCGTGATCGAGCGCGGTCCCGAGGTGTTCGCGCTCGAGTCGGTGGACCTCGGCCCCGGCGACGTCGACGACGTCGCGCAGGTCGCGTTGGCTGCCAGCGCCGAGCCGGTCGAGCGCGACGGACGCGTGTGGGTGAAGGTGGTCGCGCGCGGAGCGGACGACGGCGGCTGGCCGTACGGCGAACCCGGTGGCGGACCGCCCGCGCACGCATCCGTGGAGGTCCCGCTCGTGGCGTACCACGATTGGGCCGAGCGGGGACCCTCCACGATGCGCGTGTGGATCCCCGCCGGCTGACGTGCCGCTCGTCACACGGGCATGCTCACGAGCTCGGCCACGCGCGGCAGCACGTCGAGCGCGGTCGTGGCGTGGACCGAGAACCGGAGCCGGTCCGGGCCGTGCGCCGTGACCGCGACGCCGTGCTCGGCGAGCCGGGCGCGGCGCGCGGCGGCGGCCCCGTCGGCCCACCGCCCCACGACGATCCCGGCGCGGTCGGCGGGTCGGCGAGGCGAGACGATCACGACTCCCGCCGCATCGAGCGCCGCGATCAGCGCGTCGACACGGGCCGAGATCCGCTCCTCGACCGCGCGGACCCCGACCGTGTCGATCAGCTCCAGAGCGCGCGCGAGCATGCGAGCGGAGGCGGGCGATCCGTTCGTGAGGCCCAGGTGCTTCGCACCGGGGAGAGACAGATGCCGCAGCCCGTCGTATCCGCCCGGACGCTCGACGCCCGTCCATCCGCTCAGCCGCGGCACCATCGCGGCCAGGGCGCGAGGCGACGCTGCGACGAATCCGGTGCCCCAGCCCGCACGCAGCCACTTCTGGCCGCCCGCGATCACGACGTCGGCGTGCGCGAACGGAAGATCTACGGCGCCCGCCGCCTGGATCGCATCCACGATCAGCAGGCGGTCGCCGATGACCTCCCGGATGCCGGCGAGGTCGGCGCGCCACCCCGTGCGGAAGTCCACCGCGCTCACGGCCACCGCCGTCGTCGCCGGCCCCAGCGCCTGGGCGACCCTCTCGGGGGTGACCGGGGCTTCGAGATGGTCGGCGGGCATGTCGCACACGCGCAGGATCCCGAGCTCCTCGGCCCGCCACCATGGGTACAGGTTCGCGGGGAACTCGCCCCGCGACACGAGCACCTCGGCGCCGCGCAGCGCGAAGGCGACATGGAAGAGGCCGAGGGACGTGCTCGGAACCAGCGCGACGTCGGCCCCCGGCATGCCAAGCAGCCGTTCGACCTGTTCACGTGCGCGGTCGTCTTCGCCCGCCTCGTCCACGTCGCCGGCCGCAGCGGCTCCCCAGACGTCCGCGGCGGCCTCGCACACGAGACGTGAGGGCGGACCGAACCGTGCGAAGTCCAGGTGGCCGGGGACTGCGGCGAACGCCGCGAGGTAGTGATCCATCGGGGCAACGCCTGCCGCGTGTTTCACGGGTGTAAACATCCGAACTCCAGGATGACGATTCGGTCACAGCCATCGCAGGACGAGTGTCCGGCGAGATAAAACGATCTGAGTAGAAGGTGCAGTTGTACATTGCACCTTCATGTTGTTTCATTGTTGAGTCACTCGACGCAACGGAGCAAGAGGAAGGAATGGTCGACAGATGACCGCCAAGAAGAGAGCCGCCGGACTACTCGTCGCCGGCCTGAGCACAGCCCTGCTGCTGGCCGGATGCTCGGGAGGAACGACATCCTCCGCGCCGACCGAGGGCGCGACCGACGGCCCGCAGAAGGGCGGAACCGTGCACATGCTGCAGAACGCCGACTTCTCGTATCTCGACCCTGCCCGCGGCTGGGACGGCGGGGTGAACGCGTTCTACCGCCTGCTGTATCGCGGCCTCACCATGCAGGCGGCCGGTGACGCCGACGACCCGAATGCGATCGTCCCCGACCTCGCCGAGTCCCTCGGCACGGCGTCCGACGACGGACTGAAGTGGACCTACACGCTCAAGGACGACCTGGCATTCGACGACGGCGACCCGATCACGTCGGCCGAGGTCAAGTTCGGCATCTCGCGAGCGTGGGACCCGCAGATCGGCATCGGCTCGCCCTACCTGAAGAACGTCATCGACGCTCCGGCCGACTACCAGGGCCCGTACGTGTCGGGCGAGATCCCCACCATCGAGACGCCCGACGAGAAGACGATCGTCTTCCACCTCAAGGCGCCCTTCCCCGAGTTCGACAACGTGCTGGCGCAGTCGAACGCGGTGCCCTTCCCCGTCGGCAGCGGCGGCGGCGACGAGTTCATCAACGACGTCATCGCGTCCGGACCGTACACGGTCGACAGCTACACGCCCGGCAGCACCATCAAGCTGGTGCGCAACGAGCACTGGAACGCCGAGACGGACGAGGTCCGCAAGGCCTACCCGGACGCGTGGCAGTTCGACATGGGGATCGATGCGGCGACGATCGAGGAGCGCATGATCGCCGGCCAGGGCGACGATGTCAACGCGATCGCCGGCAAGATCAGCGGCGCCGCACTCCCGCGCATCCAGACTCCGGAGCTGCAGGAGCGTGCCATCAAGGCACCGGCGTTCTGCACGACGTACATGTCGATGAACACGACCAAGGAGCCGTTCGACGACGTCCGTGTTCGTCAGGCGGTCAACTGGGCGCTCGACCGCACCACGGTGCAGAACGCCTCGGGCGGCAACCAGCTGGCCGACGTCGCGACCACGATCATCCCGCCGGCGGTGAACGGCCACCGTGACTTCGACCTCTACCCGGCGAACGAGGACGGCGGCAACGCCGAAGAGGCCCAGGCGCTCCTGGCCGAGGCCGGCCTTGCCGACGGCTTCGAGTTCACGCTCGACATCCGTTCGCAGCCCGCCATGCAGGCCCAGGCAGAAGCGGTGCAGGAGTCGCTCGAGAAGGTGGGGATCACGGTCAACCTGAACGTGATCGACACCGCGATCTACTACGAGACGATCGCCACCCCCGCCAAGCAGAACGACGCCGCCATCACGGGATGGTGCCCTGACTGGGCGTCGAGCGCGAGTACGTTCATCCCGCCGCTGTTCGACGGCGCGATGATCACCGAGAAGGGCAACCAGAACCTCGCCCAGCTCGACGACCCCGCCGTCAACGAGCGGATCGCGGAGGTGCGTGCCATGACCGACGTCGAGGCGGCCAACGCCGCGTGGGGCGACCTCGACGAGCAGATCATGGAGCTCGCTCCGATCGCACCGTTGGTGTTCGAGAACGGGATCTTCCTGCCGGGAACGAACATCGCCGGCTACTACCCGAGCACCAACATGACCGATCTCACCATCGTCGGTCTGAAGGACCCCTCGAAGGGCTGAGCATGACCATCCCCTCGACCGTCATCGAGGTCGAGGCCACGCCGGGCGGCGACCCAGTACTCGAAGAGTCATTGGAGTCCCGCCCGGCCTCTGGCCGGAAGCTTCTGCGCGGATTCCTCACCGATGTGCCGGCGATGCTCTCGCTCGGCTACATCGTCCTGATCCTGCTCATGGCGATCTTCGCGCCGCTCATCGTCCTGGTGAGCGGCTGGGGACCCTACGAGTTCGACCAGACCGCGATCGACCCGAACATGGGCGCCATCCCCCTCGGACCGTTCGGCGGCATCAGCGCCGAGCACTGGTTCGGCGTGGAGCCCGGCAGCGGCCGCGACATCTTCGCGCGCATCGCATACGGCGCACGCGTGTCGATGACGGTCGCGCTGTCGGCCACGTTCCTCACCACCATTCTCGGGGTGGTCTTCGGACTGCTCGCCGGCTACTTCGGCGGCTGGATCGACACCGCCATCTCCCGCGTCATGGAGTTCCTCATGGCGTTCCCCGCCCTCATCTTCATGATCGCCATCCTCTCGGCGCTGCCGTCCGACAACCGCATCGTCCTGCTCGTGCTCGTGATCTCCCTGTTCGGGTGGCCGTACCTCGCCCGCATCGTGCGCTCGCAGACGCTCTCCCTGAAGGAGCGCGAGTTCGTCGAGTCGGCGCGGGCCTCCGGCGCGTCCGGAGCCCACATCATCTTCCGCGAGATCCTCCCGAACCTGCTGTCGACGATCGTCGTGATGGCTACGCTCGCGGTGCCCGGCTACATCGGCACCGAGGCCGGCCTGTCATTCCTCGGTGTCGGCGTCGTGCCGCCGACCCCCAGCTGGGGCCAGATGATCGCCGCGGCCGCCCCGTGGTACGCGGTGGATCCCATGTACTTCCTCATCCCCGGCATGTTCCTCTTCCTGCTCGTGCTGTCGTTCACCACCCTGGGCGACCGCATCCGGGCCCTCATCGGCAGCGCGGAGGTGCGCGCATGATCCGCGTCGTCGGCTCCCGCATCCTGGGCATGATCGCGGTGCTGTTCCTGGTGACGCTGTTCACCTACGTGATCTTCTTCGTGCTCTCTCCGGACCCGGCGGTGCAGATCTGCGGCAAGAACTGCACGCCCGAGCGCATCGAGCAGATCCGCATGAACCTCGGCCTCGACCAGCCTTTCTGGCAGCAGTTCTGGGAGTACCTCTCCGGCCTGTTCACGGGACGCGAGTACGTCGTGGCGGGCGCCGTCGTGACGTGCCCGGCCCCGTGCCTCGGCTACTCGTTCCAGACCGGCCAGCTCGTGAGCGAGATGATCGTCCAGCGGCTGCCGATCTCGGCGACGATCGCGATCGGCGCCGCCATCCTGTGGCTCGTCGGCGGACTCGTCGGCGGCGTGCTGAGCGCGGTGCACGAGGGCAGGTTCACCGACAAGTTCTTCGCTGGGCTCACCCTCGGCGCGATGTCGATCCCGAACTACGTGCTCGCCCTCGTCCTCCAGTTCGTCCTCGTGGTCGCGCTGGGCTGGCTCCCCTTCCCGCAGGCGGTGCCGTTCTCGGAGGACCCGGGCCAGTGGTTCCTGAACTTCCTCATGCCGTGGATCGTGCTGGCGGTCGGCTACGCCGCGGTGTACACGCGGCTCACGCGCGCCAATGTCATCGAGACGCTGCAGGAGAACTTCGTCCGCACCGCGAACGCGAAGGGACTGAGCTCGTCCCTGGTCTGGCGGCGCCATGCGCTGCGCCCGGCTCTCACGCCGATCGTCACGATCTTCGGCATGGACCTCGCGGGACTCCTCGGCGGGGCCGTGATCACCGAGACCGTCTTCGGCCTGAACGGCGTGGGCAAGCTCACCGCCGACTCCATCTCGTCCAACGATCAGCCGGTGATCATGGCCGTGACGCTCCTGTCGGCGTTCTTCGTCATCGTCGGCAACCTCGTCGTCGACCTCCTCTACACGGCGATCGACCCCCGCGTGCGGACGGCGGCGCGCGCATGACCGGAGAGAACGTGAACGACACGACCGGCGACATGCTCCGCGTCGAAGACCTCAGCGTCGAGTTCCGCACCGCGAACGGCGTCACGCGCGTCGTCGACTCCATCGACTTCGCCGTGCCGCGCGGCGGCGCCCTCGGCATCGTGGGCGAGTCCGGCTCGGGCAAGTCGATGACGAGCCTGGCGATCATGGGGCTTCTCCCCAAGGGCGGCACAGCGACCGGCTCGATCCGATTCGACGGGAAGGACCTGCTGTCGGAGCGCGAGAGCGCGATGCGCCGCATCCGGGGCGATCGGATCGCGATGATCTTCCAGGACCCGCTTTCGTCGCTGAACCCCTACTACACCGTCGGGGTCCAGATAGCCGAGGCCTACCGCTCGCACCGCTCCGGAGTGTCGGCCCGTGCGGCGAAGAAGGTCGCTGTCGAGGCCATGGATCGCGTCCACATCCACGACGCGGCCCGTCGGGCGGACCACTACCCGCACCAGTTCTCGGGTGGCATGCGCCAGCGCATCATGATCGCCATGGCACTCAGCATGGAGCCCGACCTCATCATCGCCGACGAGCCGACGACGGCGCTGGACGTCACAGTGCAGGCCCAGATCCTGGCGCTGCTCGCCGAGATCCGACGCGACACCGGTGCGGGACTGATCCTCATCACCCACGACCTCGCGGTGGTGAGCGAGGTCGCCGACCGCATCGTGGTCATGCGCGGCGGGCACCTCGTCGAGAAGGGATCCGTCGAGGACGTCTTCAGCGACCCGCAGCACGAGTACACGCGGCGACTGCTCGACGCCGTGCCCCGCATCGACGACGAGATCGGCGAGCTCCGCACGACGGCGATCCCCGTCGTTGCAGAGGAGGAGAAGCGATGACGGATGCCACTGCGCTGTGCCGGGCGACGGGTCTGGTGAAGGAGTTCACCAGCCACGGACCGATGCTGAGCCGCCCCACGACCTTCCGCGCCGTCGACGACGTCTCGTTCGAGGTGTTCCGCGGCGAGACCCTGGCACTCGTCGGCGAGTCCGGTTCCGGCAAGTCGACCACGGCCCGCCTCGTGGCGCGCTTGATGGAGCCCACCGCCGGAACGGTGGAGTTCGAAGGCCAGGATGTCACGAGCCTGAAGGGCCGCGCGCTGCATTCCTTCCGCAGCGACGTCCAGGTCATCTTCCAGGACCCGTACTCGTCGCTGAACCCCCGGCACACCGTCGAAGGTCTCGTGACCGCCCCGCTGCGTTATCAGAAACGCAAGATCCCCGGGGGGGCCCGCGCGTTCACGCGCAGCCTGATGGAGCGAGTCGGCCTCAATCCCGACCACTCGGGCCGGTATCCGGCGCAGTTCTCGGGCGGGCAGGCGCAGCGCATCGGCATCGCCCGGGCGCTCGCGGTCGGCCCGAAGCTCGTGATCTGCGACGAGGCCGTCTCGGCGCTCGACGTCTCGGTGCAGGCCCAGGTGATCAATCTGCTCCGCTCGCTCCAGCGCGACGAGGGGTTCGGCTACCTGTTCATCGCGCACGATCTCGCCGTCGTGCGCCAGATCGCGACCCGCGTGGCGGTCATGAGCCGTGGCCGGATCGTCGAGCAGGGCGAACGGGATCGCATCTTCGCAGACCCCCAGGACGAATACACCCGCACGCTGCTCGCGGCGGTCCCGCGCATCGATCCCGAGTGGGACGCGCGCCGGCGCGAGGCGGAGCGACGCCGTGCGGCCATGGCATCGGAGGCCTCATGACGACGACGTACCACCTGCCCGGCATCCACGTCACGGAGGCCTACATCGACGTCCCGCTGGACTGGGACGCCCCGGCGGGCCGGTCGATCGAGGTGTTCGTGCGCGAACTCGTCGATCCCGCGCGCGTGGGCGACGATCTGCCGCTCCTCACCTATCTGCAGGGCGGTCCGGGAGGCGCCAACCCCCGCCCCCTGCGGCGCGATGGGTGGCTCGACGAAGCGCTGGCGGACTACCGCGTCGTGCTCGTCGACCAGCGCGGAACGGGCCGCAGCCACCCGCTCGAGGCCGCCGACGTCGAGCCGCTCGCCGCTGAGGCCGGCGCTGACCTGCTGGCCCTGTTCCGGGCCGACTCGATCGTCCGCGACCTCGAGCACGTGCGGAACACGAGGTACGAAGGCCGACGGTGGGCCACGCTCGCGCAGAGCTACGGCGGCTTCCTCACCCTGACCTACCTCTCGATCGCCCCCGACGCCCTCGCCGCCTGCTACATCTGCGGCGGGATCCCGGGAACGCCCCCGCGGGCGGACGAGGTGTACGCGCGCACGTTCGACCGCGTCGCACAGAAGACGGCCGAGCTGTACCGGCGGTTCCCCGCTGACGCCGTGGCGGTCGCCCGCATCGCGGACGTGCTCGCGCACGAGGACGTCCTGCTCCCGGACGGCGATCGGCTGACAGTGCACCGGTTCCAGTCGCTCGGCATCGACCTCGGCATGAAGCCGGGGCACGAGCGCCTGCACTGGCTCTTCGAGAAGGCGTTCACACGAGCGGGCCGGCTGTCGACCGCGTTCCTCCAGGACACGATGACCCTCACCTCCAGTGCCGGCAATCCGCTGTTCTGGACGCTCCAGGAGTCGATCTACGGCGACCCCGGCAGCGGACCGACGGCCTGGGCTGCGCAGACGGCCCGCGACGGGCGGCCGGCGTTCGACCCGGAGCGGCGGCCGCTGCTGTTCACGGGCGAGATGGCGTTCCCGTGGATGTTCGACGAGGTGCGGCTGCTGCGCGGCTTCCGCGATGCCGTGCACGCCCTCGCCGAGCGGACCGCGTGGACGCCGCTGTACGACGCCGGCCGGCTCGCGGCATCCGAGGTGCCGCTCGCCGCGGCGGTGTACTTCGACGACATGTTCGTCGACGCCGGGCTGCAGCTCGACACGCTCTCGCGCATCGGGAACTCGCAGTACTGGGTCACCAACGAATTCGAGCACGACGGAATCGGGTCGGGCCGGACGTTCACCGCGCTGCGGGAACTCGTGCGCGACCGAGGAGGAGAGACACGATGACGCATCACCACACCCCCGTCAGGCCGCCCTACGCGGGCACGCGTTACCCGCGCCTGGCAGAGATCCCCGCCTTCACGGAGTTCATCGCGTCCCGCTGGGACGACGTGGCCGTGCATCCGACGCTTCCCTCCGGCACGGCGGCGGCCGCGGCATCCCACCGATCGCGACTGAGCGCCGCGCTGCCGGGCCTGACGCTCGTCGCCGCGGCGGGCAGCGCCCCCGTCCGCAACGACGACGCCGCCTACGGGTTCCGCGCCGACAGCAGCTTCGTGTGGCTGACCGGCTGCCAGATCGAGGATGCGGTGCTCGTCATGTGGCCGGTCGCCGGCGGTCACGACGCCGTGCTCTACCTCCCGCGCCCGTTCCGGCCCGGCGACGACGGCTTCTTCTCGGATGCCGCGCACGGGGAGCTGTGGGTCGGCCCGTCGGCCGGGCTGCCGGAGTGGAGCGACGCCCTGCAGGTGACCGTCGAGCCTCTCGAGTCGCTCGAGGCCCGGCACGCAGACCTGCGCGGTGCCCACGCCGCACGCTCGGCCGCCCCGCTGACCGCGGCCGCGGGTGCGAACGTCTCGCCGGAGCTCGAGCGCACGCTGTCCCGGCTGCGCATGGTTAAGGACGAGTGGGAGATCACGCAGCTGCGCGCCGCCGTGGACGCGACGGTCGGCGGGTTCGAGGCCGTCGTCGCCGAGGTGCCGCGCGCCATCGCGGACGGGCTCGGGGAGCGGTGGCTGCAGGGGACGTTCGACCGGCACGCGCGCACGTTCGGAAACGGCCCCGGCTATTCCACCATCGTCGGCTCGGGTGCGCACGCACCCATCCTCCACTGGGTCCGATGCGACGGCCCGATCCTGCCCGACGCCGCGCTCCTGCTCGACATGGGCGTCGAGGCGCATTCGCTCTACACCGCCGACGTCACCCGCACGGTTCCGGCGAGGGGCACCTTCACCACTTCCCAGCGGGCGGTGCACGACCTCGTCGAGAAGGCGCATCGCGCGGGCCTCGAGCAGATCCGCCCCGGCACGCCCTACCTCGACTTCCACTTCGCCGCCATGGAGGTGATCGCCCAGGGGCTGCACGACTGGGGTCTGCTTCCGGTCTCGGTGGACGAGGCGCTCTCCCCCGAGGGGCAGCAGCACCGGCGATACCTGGCGTGCGGCATCGGCCACCACCTGGGCCTGGATGTGCACGACTGCAGCCAGGCGCACTACGAGGACTACATGGGCGCCGACCTCGAACCAGGCGTCGTCATGACCGTCGAGCCCGGGCTCTACTTCCACGCCCACGACCTCACGCTGCCTCCCGAGCTGCGCGGCATCGGAGTGCGCCTGGAGGACGACGTCCTGGTCACGGAGTCCGGCTCCGAGGTCCTCTCGTCCGCCCTCCCCATCGACGCGGACGGCGTCGAGCAGTGGACGCGCACGCACCTCGGGTCGGGAGCGTGAGCGCCGCGACGGCCACTCGCCTGGCGCTGGACTTCCCGCTCGCGGACGTCCGGCTGGGCGAGACGAGCGTGTTCCAGCGCGCTCGCGACGAGATGCTCCACCTGGCCCACGTGTATCCCATCGACCGGCTCCTCGCCGTATTCCGAGCCAATTCCGGGCTCGACACCCGCGGCGCAGTGCCGCCGGGCTCGTGGGAGGACTTCGGGCACCCCGCCGAAGACGCGTGGAGCGAGCACGACTACCCCGGCCGCGAGGCCGCCCAGACGGCCAACCTGCTTCGCGGCCACTACGCCGGGCATTTCCTGTCGATGCTCGCGATGGCCGCCGCAGGCGAAGGCGACCCGGTGCTCCACGCCAAGACCGAGGAGTTCGTCGCGGGTCTCGCCGAGGTGCAGTCGGTCCTCGCGGCGACGGGCCGCTACTCCCACCCGGGGTTCCTCGCCGCCTACGGCGAGTGGCAGTTCTCCCGGCTCGAGGACGGCGCCCCTTACGGCGAGATCTGGGCACCGTACTACACCTGCCACAAGATCATGGCCGGCCTCCTCGACGCGCACGAGCTGGTCGGCAGCGAGCAGGCGCTCGCCGTGGCGAGGGCGATGGGGCGCTGGGTCCACGGCCGTCTCTCGCGGCTGGACGACGCCCGGCGCCAACACATGTGGTCCCTCTACATCGCCGGTGAGTTCGGCGGCATGAACGAGACGATGACGCGGCTCGCGGCTGTCGCCGACGAGCCGCTCTTCCTCGAGACCGCGAGGATGTTCGATCAGCACGAGCTCGTCGCCGCAGGAGCGTCACGCCGCGACATCCTCGACGGCATGCACGCCAATCAGCACCTGCCACAGCTCATCGGCTACGTTCACGAGTACGAGGCCACCGGCGAGCGCGCGTATCTCGACGCCGCCGCCGGGCTGTGGGACCAGGTGGTGCCGGGGCGCATGTACGCGCACGGCGGCACCGGGGAGAGCGAGCTGTGGGGGCCGGCCGGCCGCGTCGCCGGCGACATCGGGCACCGCAACGCCGAGACATGCGCGACCTACAACCTGCTGAAGCTCTCGCGACTGCTGTTCCAGCACACGCTCGACGCGAAGTACATGGAGTACTACGAGCGCGGCGCGCTCAACCACATCCTCGGTTCCCGGCGGGACGTCCGCTCCGAGACGAGCCCCGAGGTCACCTACATGTTCCCGGTGCACCCGGGCGCCCTCCCCGAGTTCGACAACGTCGGAACGTGCTGCGGCGGGACCGGCCTCGAGAACCACGTCAAGTACCAGGACTCCGTGTTCTTCCGCGGGGTCGGCACCGACGCCGAGCTGTGGATCAATCCGCACACGCCCGCCGAACTCACGTGGCGCGAACGAGGGTTACGCATCGTCCTCGAATCCGAGCTTCCGCTCGGCTCGCAGGTGCGCATACGGGTGGAGCGGACCGACGGATGCCCCGACCCGGTGCCGCTGACTCTGCACGTGCGCGTCCCCGGATGGGTCGGCGCGCCGGCGTCCGCCCGGATCGGCGCCGAGCCTGTGGCGCTGGACGTGCGGCCAGGGCAGTATGCGGACGTGCACCGCGACTGGACGCCCGGCGAAGAGCTGGTCCTCGAACTGCCGATGAGCCTGCGAGCCCACGCGACGCCCGACGATCCGCAGGTGCGTCACGTCGCCTTCGGCCCGAGCGTCCTGGCGGCCCGGTCCGACAGCACGACGTGGCTCGAGATCGCCCTCGATCGTCGGCGGCTGCTCGACGGCACCCTCATCGGCGACGACGCGGATCCGCGGACGACGCTGCTCTCGGAAGGCGCCGTGCGCGTCGACGGCCTGCCCTTCGCGCCCGTGTGGACGGGGACCGACCACCGGTACCACCTGTACGTGCGATCGGCGGACGCCACGATCGGCTTCGCGGGCGTCGACACCGGCGTCGCCGCGCGCCGACGTGAGGACGGCGCCACGATCCTTGACGATCTCTGGACCGACCCCCTCCCCTGCACGCGAAGCGCATTCGTCGCCCGCGTGCTGGGTGCGGTGCAGCTCGGGCACGCCGACTCCCTGCTGAGCCTCGGCGAGGCGCGCACGGTGCTCCGTCGCGCACTGGAGCTCGATGCGGCGAGCCTCCGGGGAGCGTGGGAAGACGCACCCGACGTCGGGCCGGCCGAGGAGTGGCTCGAGCAGACCGCGGACGTCGAGTACGCGGCATCCGTCCCCCTCGTCGAGATCCTCGCACCCGAGCCGGCCGCGTCCGGCTGGCATACGACACCGCCGCAGATCCGCGTGCGTGCGACGTGCGGGGAGCACGAGGTCGAGTCCGTCGAAGTGCGCGTCGGAGAGGACGACTGGCAGGTGTACACCGACGTGCTGCGGGTCGGGATCGAGGGCTCGGTGCGCATCGAGGCGCGGGCCACCGCTTCGGGACTCACCGGATTCGCAGCACGCACGCTCCACATCGACACGACTCCTCCGGTGACCGAGGCACGCGTGAAGCCCTTGGGCGCCGGCGTCGAGATCACCTTCGTCGCGCGCGACGACGTCTCAGGTGCCGAACGCATCCAGTGGCAGGGGCCGGGGACCTTCTGGGCGACCTTCCAGGAGGCGTTCGTGCGCGCACTCACCGACGACGAGCAGATCATCGAGTACGCAGCGACCGACCGCGCCGGCAACGAGGAGCCGCGTCGCAGGCTCGTCCTGCCCGGGCGGCCGCGGACCTAGACGGAACCCGTCCGCCCCATTACCATTGCAATTGCACCTATCGACACTGGAGACACGATGACCGACCGCAAGCCCTGGCACGGTGTGAACCTCGCCACGACCCTCCCCATCAATCCCGACTTCTCGGTGAACTACGACGCGTACGCCGAGCACGTGCGCTTCACGACATCGAACGGCGTCACGGGGATCATCCCCAACGGGTCGCTCGGCGAGTACCAGACGCTCACCGAGGATGAGCGCCGACAGGTCTACCTCACCGCCCTGGACGCTGCTCCTACGGGAACCGCCGTCATCCCCGGCGTCGGCGCCTACGGCGCGCTCGAGAGCGTGCGCCTGACCGAGCACGCGGCCGAGCACGGCGCCCCCGCCGTCATGCTGCTTCCACCCAACGCGTACCGTGCGAGCGACGACGAGGTCGTCGACCACTTCCGCCGCGTCGCCGCCGTGGGCCTGCCGGTGCTGGCCTACAACAACCCCATCGACACCAAGGTCGACCTGCGACCGGATCTGCTGGCGCGCCTGTACCAGGAAGGCCTGATCGTCTCCGTGAAGGAGTTCTCGGGCGACGTGCGCCACGCGTTCGAGATCCGCGAGCTCGCTCCGGGCCTCGACATCTCGATCGGCTCCGACGACGTCGTACTCGAACTCGGTATCAACGGAGCCGTCGGCTGGGTCGCCGGCTACCCGAACGCGATTCCCGCGTCGACTGTGGAGCTGTACAACCTGTCGACCTCCGACGACCCGACCGACTGGGTCAAGGCTCGCGACATCTACCGCGACCTCCACGCGCTGCTGCGCTGGGACTCGAAGACCTGGTTCGTCCAGGCGATCAAGCTCTCGCAGGAGGTCGCCGGTGTCGCCCCAGCAGGCATCACCACGCGCCCGCCGCGCCTGCCGCTCCCCGACGACGTGCGCGCGCGTATCATCTCCGACACCGAGGCCGTCCTGGCCAAGGGCTACCGCTGATCCGAGGACCCGAATGCGATCGCAGCGCGTTTTCCACGCCGTCGACTCCCACACCGAGGGCATGCCCACCCGCGTCATCGTGGGCGGGATGGGTGTGCTCCCGGGAGCGACGATGGAGGAGCGTCGCCAGTGGTTCATGGCGAACAGCGACGACGTGCGTACTCTCCTGATGAACGAGCCTCGCGGGCACAGCGCGATGAGCGGCGCGATCCTGCAGCCGCCTACGCGTCCTGACGCGGACTTCGGCGTGCTGTACATCGAGGTGTCGGGCTGCCTCCCCATGTGCGGGCACGGCACCATCGGCGTCGCGACCGTGCTGGTCGAGACCGGGATGGTGCCGGTCGTCGAGCCGGTGACGACGATCCGCCTCGACACGCCGGCAGGCCTCGTGATCGCCGACGTCGCCGTCGCCGAGGGGCATGCCGAGAGCGTCACGATCCGCAACGTGCCCTCGTTCGTGGTCGGGCTCGATCGGTCGGTCGACGTCCCCGGCTACGGCGCGGTGTCGTACGACCTCGCATTCGGCGGCAACTTCTACGCCATCGTGTCGCTCGACAGCCTCGGCCTGCCCTTCGAGCGTTCGCGCAAGGACGACCTCCTCGCGGCGGGACTGGCCATCATGGCCGCGATCGACGAGGTGGATGAGCCGAGGCACCCGGTCGATCCCACGATCCACGGCTGCCACCACGTGTACCTCGAGGCGCCGGGCTCCACCGCCCGCCACTCGCGCCACGCCATGGCGATCCACCCGGGGTGGTTCGACCGCTCCCCCTGCGGGACCGGGACGAGTGCGCGCATGGCCCAGCTGCACGCACGGGGCCTGCTGCCGCTCGGCACCGACTTCGTGAACGAGTCCTACATCGGCACCGCCTTCACCGGCCGACTCGTCGAAGAGACCTGGGTCGCCGGCACCCCGGCCGTGATCCCGACGATCACAGGCCGCGCCTGGGTCACGGGTACGGCGCAATACATGCTCGATCCGTCCGATCCGTTCCCGCGGGGGTTCGTGCTGTGAGCCTCTCCTCCACTGTCGGCATCCCGGTCGTGAGCGCGACCGACATCGACGCTGCCCTCTCACGCAGGGACGCGGTCGAGGCGATCACGGCCACGCTGCGGGCCGGGTGGGATGTCGAGAACGCCCACGACCGCCTGTTCGCCCCGCTCGCGGGCGGCGAGTTCCTGCTGATGCCGGCGGAGTCCGCGTCTTCCGCGGGAATCAAGGTGGCCACGATCGCCCCGGGCAACACGCGGCTCGGCCTGCCGAAGATCCACGCGTGGTACCTCCTGTTCGACCGGGAGACGCTCGAGCCCCGCGCGGTCCTCGACGGCGCGCGCCTGACGACGCTGCGCACGCCCGCGGTGACGGCTGTGGCGGTCTGCGGGCTGCTGACCGCCGATCCCGCCGGCCCCCGGACCTCGATCGACCACCTCGCCGTCGTAGGGTCTGGGCCTCAGGCGGTCGAGCACATCCTGACCCTCGCCGACCTACTGCCGGCCGGGCGGGTGAGCGTGATCGGGCGGACGCCCGGCCGCGTCGACTCCGCCGTCGCCGCACTGCGCGCCGCCGGCATCGCGGCGGACGCCGGCTCGCGCGACGACGTGGCTGCGGCGGACGTCGTGGTTACCGCCACCTCGTCGCCGAGACCCCTGCTCGACCTCGACGACGTACGCCCGGACGCCGTGGTCGCGGCGATCGGGTCGCACGGGCGCGATCACCGCGAACTCGGCGAGCGACTGGTGCGGGCGGCCGACCTCGTGGTCGAGGCGCGCGCGTCGGCGTTGCGTGAGAACGGCAATCTCGCCGCCGCGCGCACGGACGAGGAATGGGCGGGCGGCACCCAGCCGATCGCGAACCTCGCCGAGCTGATCCGCGGTGAGTTCGTCCGCCGTCCCGGCGCGCCGGCAGTGTACACCGGGGTCGGCATGGCGTGGGAAGACCTGGCCGTCGTGGAGAGGATCATGGAGTCCACGCGAACGGACGAGCCGTCCGCGTCCGAGGAGGCCCACAGATGACCGGTCCCGAGCTGCGCAGCGTCGTGCGCCTGAGCAAGCAGCCGAGCATCCGCGACACCGTCACGCGGGCGCTGCGCTCGGCGATCATCAGCGGTGAGATGCAGCCCGGTCGTGTGTACTCGGCCCCGAGCCTCGGTGAGCAGTTCGGCGTGTCGGCGACGCCGATCCGCGAGGCGATGCTCGACCTCGTCCGCGAAGGGCTGGTCATCGCGCTGCCCAACCGCGGATTCCAGGTGACCGAGGTGTCGCCGCAGGACCTCCTCGAGGTGACCGAGCTGCGTCTTCTGCTCGAGCCGCCCGCGATCGAGCGCGCGACCCCGCATGTCCCCGCCGAAGCGCTCCCCGGTCTCCGGCGGCAGGCCGCGGCGATCATCGAGGGCGCCGAGACCGGCGACCTCATCGGGTATCTCACCGCGGACAGCGACTTCCACCTGGCCCTGCTGCAGTACGCAGGCAACTCGCGCCTGACCGAGCTCGTGGCCTCGCTGCGCTCGCAGACCAGGTTGTTCGGCCTCTCGGCGCTCGCCGAGCAAGGCCGGCTGACCTCGTCCGCGCGCGAGCACGATCTCATGCTCGACGCGATCGAGGCCGGCGACGCGGCACTCGCGCGCGAGCTGGTCCATGCCCACATCGAGCACGTCCTGACCGACTGGTCCGATTACTCCGCCGCCGGGTCCCCTCCCGCGGGCATCCCCCGCCCCGCATGAGCGCGGCCGCAGCACCCCGCTCGGACGTCGTGATCATCGGAGCGGGGATCCTCGGCGCGGCCGTCGCGTACTTCGCCTCGTCGGCGGGCCTGTCGGTAACGGTCGTCGAGCGCGGCTCGATCGCGTCCGGCACCACCAGCAGGTGCGAGGGGAACCTCCTCGTCTCCGACAAGGAGGTCGGGCCCGAGCTCGATCTGTCGCTCTACTCGCAGACGCTCTGGCGCGGCGAGCTGGCGGAGCACGCCGCGGACTGGGAGTTCGAGGCGAAGGGCGGACTGGTCGTGTCGGCGACGGACCGCGGCAAGCGCGCCCTGGGCGCGCTCGTGGCGCACCAGCGCGGACTCGGCATCCGTGTCGACGACGTCGGCGATGCGGGGGCACTGCGCGAGATCGAGCCGTACCTGAACCCCGCGATGGCGGGCGGCGCGTTCTACCCCGACGACGCCCAGGTGCAGCCCGTGCTCGCGGCGCACCACCTGCTGCGCCTCGCCCGCGACCGCGGGGCCCGGCTGCTGACCCGCACCGCTGTCCACGCGATCCACGTGACGAGCGGCCGCGCCACCGGAGTCGACACCACCGCCGGACGCATCGACGCGGGCGCCGTGATCGTCTGCGCCGGCCCGTGGAGCGGCGAGGTCGCCGCCCTCGCGGGCGTCACACTCCCCGTGCTCCCCCGCCGCGGATTCGTCCTCGTCTCGGAGCCGCTGCCCCCGACCGTCCGCCACAAGGTCTACTCGGCGGAGTACGTCGAGAACGTGGCGAGCTCGGACGCCGGACTCCAGGTGTCGTCGGTCGTCGAGGGCACGCCGAGCGGCACGATCCTCATGGGCGCCAGCCGCGAGCGGGTGGGGTTCGACACCACGTTCTCGTCCGAGGCGGTCGGCCGCATCGCGCGCGCCGGGATCGAACTGTTCCCCGTGCTCGCCGGCGTCCAGATCATGCGCACCTATTCCGGGTTCCGCCCGTACTGCCCGGACCATCTCCCCGTCATCGGGGAGGACGGAAGGATGCCGGGGCTCTGGCACGCCGCCGGCCACGAGGGCGCGGGCATCGGCTTGTCGGTCGGCACCGCGAAGCTCCTCGTGCAATCCCTGCGGGGCGAGCCCACCGACCTCTCCCTGGAGCCGTTCCGGCCGCATCGGTTCGACGAAAGGCCTGCCGCATGAACGCTCCGAAGCCGGACCGCACCGGCGAGCTCACGTTCGACGGGCGGAGCATCGCCTTCCGCGAGGGTCAGACGATCGGCGCCGCGCTCGCGGCGGCGGGGGTCTCCGCGTGGCGCACGACCCGCGTGACCGGCGAGCCGCGCGGGCTGTTCTGCGGCATCGGCGTCTGCTATGACTGCATCCTCACCGTCGACGGCGCCCGGGCGCGGCGGGCCTGTGTCACACCCGCACGCGACGGGCAGGTCGTGCGCAGCGACGACCCGCACGAGGCGCTGCCGATGGCGGGAGGGCACGGTGGCTGAGGCATCCGTCTACGAGCTCGCAGTGATCGGTGCGGGGCCTGCGGGCCTGTCTGCCGCCGTCGCGGCGGCCGAACGCGGCCTGGCGGTCGCGCTCGTCGACGCCGGGCAGCAGAGCGGCGGCCAGTACTGGCGGCACCCCGACGAACAGCACCTCGACGCATTCGAACGCCACGAATCGACCGGGCACCACCACTGGTCTCAGTACCGCGATCTTCGCGCCCGGCTGCGGCGTGCGGTCGAGGGCGGGCGGCTCGTCCACGTCGCGGGGCGGCACGTGTGGCGCATCGACCGCGATGAGACGCTGCTGGTCCTGCGCACGACGTTCACATCCGACGAGGACGCGACGGATGCCGGCGAGCCGGCCGTCCGAGCCGAGCGGGTGGTGCTCGCCACGGGCGCGTACGACCGCCAGCTCCCCCTTCCCGGGTGGACGACCCCAGGAGTGATGGCCGCGGGCGGCGTGCAGGCGCTCCTCAAGGCGAACCAGGTGGCGGCGGGACGGCGCGCCGTCGTCGCCGGCACCGGGCCGTTCCTCCTCTCGGTCGCCGCGGGGCTGGCCGACGCCGGCGTCGAGGTGGTCGCCGTGTGCGATGCGAACGCGCTGTCGCGCTGGGCCGCCACGCCGCTGCGGGCGATCCAGGAGCCCGGCAAGCTGCTCGAGGGCATCGGCTATGCCGCCGCGTTCTTGAAGCACCGCATCGCGCTGCGCACCCGCACCATCGTCGCGGCGGTCTCGGGCGAGGGGCGCGTCTCACGCGTGACGCTGGCCGGCGTCGACGCCCGCGGCCGGATCCAGCCCGGCACCGAGCGCACCGTCGAGGCCGACCTGGTCGCGCTCGGCTGGGGCTTCACGCCGCAGCTCGAGCTCGCGATCGGCGTGGGCGCGAAGACGCGCGTCGACGTCGACGACTCTCTCGTCGCAGTCGCCGACGCCGACCAGCGCGCGAGCGTCCCCGGGGTCTACCTCGCCGGCGAAGTGACCGGCATCGGCGGCGCGGTGCAGTCGTGTGCCGAAGGCGAGCTCGCCGCGCTCACCGCCGCGGTCGACGCCGGCCGCGCCGACGACCCGCGCCGGCGCGCGCGGCTGCGTCGCCGCATCGCCCGGGGCCGCCGGTTCGCGGTCGGCATGCACCAGGCCTCTCCCGTGCCCGCCGAATGGACGACATGGCTCGCGGCGGACACGACGGTCTGCCGATGCGAAGAGGTCGACGCGGGTGCGGTGGCCGTCACCGTGCACGGGCTCGGCGCCGACGACCCGCGCGACGTCCGGGTCACGGCGCGCCCGGGCATGGGCCTGTGCCAGGGCCGCGTCTGCGGGTTCGCGCTCTCGTGCCTGGTGTCGGCCCAGACCGGGCGGCCGGCCGGCCCCGCAGACCTCGAGCCGCTCGCAAAACGGCCACTGGCGACCCCGGTGAAGGTCGCCGACCTCGCAGCGCTCGCCGACGGAAAGGACTGACCGATGACCATCCCCGCATCCACGCCCGAGGACGTCTCCGCGATCGTGCGACGCGCGGCCGCGGCATCCGCGATCTGGCGGCGCAGCACGATCGGCGAACGCGTCCGTGCGCTCGGCGCCGTCGCGGACGCGCTCGACGCCCACGCCGACGAGCTCATCGCCGAAGCCCGGCGCGAGACGCATCTCGCCGAGGCGCGCCTGCGCGGCGAGGTGCGCCGCACCAGCTTCCAGCTGCGGCTGTTCGGCGACGTGCTCGAGGAGGGCACCTGGCTCGACGCCCGCATCGACCGGGCGGACGGCGAGTGGCCGATGGGCGCGCCCCGCCCCGACCTGCGCCGCCAGCTCGAGCCGATCGGACCCGTGCTCGTGTTCTCCGCGAGCAACTTTCCGTTCGCCTTCTCGGTGGCGGGCGGCGACTCCGCGAGCGCGCTGGCCGCGGGCAACGCGGTCGTCGTGAAGGCCCACCGCGGGCACCCGCAGCTCTCCGCGCTGACGACGCAGGTGGTGCGCGACGCGCTGGCCGCAGTCGGGGCACCACGCGGTCTGTTCGACACCGTGTACGGCACGCAGGCCGGGGTGCAGGCGCTCAAGGACCCGCTGATGCAGGCGGCCGCGTTCACCGGATCGATCGCCGGCGGCCGCGCGCTCTTCGACATCGCCTCGTCCCGGCCCCAGCCCATCCCCTTCTACGGCGAGCTCGGCAGCGTGAACCCGGCGTTCGTCACGCGGTCGGCCGCGGCCGAGCGGGGCGATGAGATCGTGCAGGGCTTCGTCGCCTCGGTCACCGGCAGCTCCGGCCAGCTGTGCACGAAGCCGGGCGTCCTGCTCGTCCCCGCCGACTCGGGCCTGGATGCGATGCTCGCGTTGGCGTCGCTGCCCGCACCGGCGCCGCTGCTCAACGACGGGATCGCCGAGGGCTTCCGCGGTGCGGTCGAGGCGACGGCATGCCACCACGCCGTCGAGGTGCTTTCGGGCTCACGGCATGCGGACGGCGATCCGGCGCCGGTTCTGTTGAAAACCACCGCAGCAGCCCTGCGCGCCGACCACGAGTCGCTCATCTCCGAGATGTTCGGCCCGGCGGCTCTCGTCGCCACCTACGAGGACGAGTCCGAGATAGTCGCCGTCGCGGAGGTCCTCGATGGCCAGCTGACCGCGACGGTCTTCGGGTCCGAGGGCGACGCGGTCGCCGCCGAGCTCGTGCCGGTGCTGTCGACCAAAGCGGGACGGGTGCTGTGGAACCAATGGCCCACCGGCGTCTCGGTGACCTGGGCGCAGCAGCACGGCGGACCCTACCCCGCGACGACGGCCGTAGGCACCACGTCAGTAGGCAGTGCGGCGATCACGCGATTCCTGCGCCCGGTGACCTATCAGAATATGCCCGATGCCCTACTGCCGCCGGCTCTGCAGGCATCCAACCCCCTCGGGATCCCCCGGCGGATCGACGGCGTGCTGATCGCAGCATGACAGCACGCGCATGACGATGCGGCCCCTGGGGGAACCCCGGGGGCCGCATTGTTTCCCGTCGCATGAATCCCTGGTGTCATTTCACATATCACCAGTACCATTGCACTACTACCGGGCGGAATCAGTCCGGACAGTACCAGATGCGACGACGCTCCACCCCGCGGTTCCGGCCGTGCCGGAGCATCGTCGCCCGGCTGAGATCAACGGAGTAGCAGATGAAACGCAGGAGAACACTCGTCGGCGGCCTGACCGTCGGCGGCCTCGTCGTCGCCTCGGCGCTGTCATGGACCGGCCCCGCCGCCGTCGCCGCCGACGGCGATGTGCCCGTGGCCGGCGATGGCACAGTGCAGCTCGACACGGGCTACGACGGGCCCCAGGTCACCGAGGTGCGGGTGGTCAACGAGGCGAAGTACCTCGAGATCTACTGGGACCGCTACGTCGACGAGAACGCGGCGGTGAGCCCGGACAACATCACGCTGCGCAACGGCGAGCGCACCATCGCCCTGAAGGCGAAGCCGGCGCAGGGCGGCACCGACACCATCTTCTTCGACAGGGACAACAAGCAGATCGCCGCGACGGCCGCCAACAGCATGGCGCGGCTGCCCGAGGACCTCCACCTGTCGAGCATCGCCTACACCGGCCCGATCGACCCGAACCTGCCCCTCACCCTCGAGATCGACGGCGCCGCCATCGCCGATTCCGCCGGCAAGCCGGCCAAGACGGCGACCTACACGGGTGTGCCGAAGCTCGACTACTACACGCAATCGCTGATGACAGGTGCAGGCATCGAGGTCAAGGCGGGGGGCCGCGTCGCGGCCGCCACCCTCACCAAGGCCGCCGCTCAGGTCGACGCCCAGCTCGCGCAAACCGGCACGGGCATCGCGGCCACCATGGCCGCGAACGGGTGTTCCCTGGCGGTCTACGGCTCGCGCGAGAACGCATACCTCGTTCCCGAGCACCGGGGCGGGTACAACCCGACCATGTACGACGTTGAGGGCTACGGCGGGAATATGTGGAACGACTGCGTGTCGTCGATCTCGGAGCGTAACGTGCTACGCACGCGTGGCGACGCCAACGCGTTCCTGAACACGGCGTACCCGAACGAGAACATCCTCGTGCACGAATTCGGTCACGCGGTGCTCTCGGTCGGCATCGAGGAGCAGGCGGACCCGACCCTCTCCGACGCCTTCTTCGCCGCGTACGAGAACGCTTACACGACCGGTCGCTGGCCGAACACCTACGCGATGTCCAACCGCGACGAGTTCTTCGCGACGCTTTCGGCGATCTGGTTCGACAACATGGCCGAGAAGCCCGACTGGAACGATGGCGTGCGCAGTCCCATCAACACGCGCGGGGAGCTGAAGGAATACGACCCGATGTCGTACGCCTTCTTCGCGTCGATCTACCCGGACGACGTCACAATGCCCTCGCCATGGGACGTGGCGGGGCCCGACATCTACCACGGCGACTTCCGCCGAGAGCCCGCGCAGCCGGCCCGCGTGGAGGCGACGGACGTCGACTACGGCCAGGACATCTTCCGGATCGTCACCGCCAGCCTGGGTTCGGAGTATCAGATCGATCGCTACGCCGGCGATCCCGACCACCCGTCGCGCGACATGGTGATCTGGTTCCGGTGGGGCGGCGGCGTCTGGAAGCTCGCGTACGAGGGCGGCGGCTTCGTCATCAGCGCGTCGGACGGCAGCGGCGTGCTGGCCGCCGTCTCCGACACGGAGGTCGCGTATCGCGGCATCGAGCGCGACGCATCCGACCCGCGCCAGACGTGGACGTTCGCGGCCGACGTCACGACCGCTGCGAACGCCTACGACGGGCATCTCGTGAACCGGGCCAACGGCCGTTCGCTCGTCCTGGACGGGCGGCCCGGCTCGGGGGTGTCGATGACGCTGACGGATGCGGCGGCGGCAACGCGCTGGATGCTCGAGGACACGGACCGCACGGCGGCGCAGGGTACGTCGGCCTACATCCTGCCGGTGCGGGTGACGCTTGTCTCGGGTGATGAGTTGGCGACCATCGACGCCCCCGCGCAGGGCTTCGGCCTGCCCTCCGTCACGGACGTCGCCGGCGAAGACTGGTCGCGCAGCGGCGAGCGCTTCGCCGGATGGGCACTGGCAGGCTCGAGCGATCCGCTGCCTGCGGGATGGACGATTCCCGCGGGCGCGACATCCGTCGACCTCGTCGCGCTGTGGGCGCCCGACACCGCCGCTCCTGAAGCCGTCCTGGTCTCCCCGGCGGCCGCCGGACCTCTCGCCGCGCTGTCGATCCAGGTCGACGCGACCGACGACGTCGGACTCGCGAAGATCGTCGCCGATGTCTACAAGGGCGGCAAGCTCATCAAGAGCACCCGCACGGCGCTGGACGGAGACACCGCGGCATCCCACACCGCGACGGTCGGTGGCCTCGCCGACGGCGCGTACACCGTGAGGTACTACGCGAAGGACGAAGCGGGCAACGTCTCGGCCACGACCTCGTTCGCGCTGTCGATCGACGCCACCGCGCCGACCGTCAAGGTCAAGAGCGGCGCAGCCTTCACGAGCGGCGGCGACGGCACGTACACCGCGGTGAGCTTCAAGATCCGCGATAACGACCGCGTGGCATCGGTGACGCTCAACGGAGTGGTGCAGGAGACGTCCGGAACGAAGAGTGACATCGATCGCATCCAGCCCGGGCAGCCTGGCGCACAGCTCGGCGAGAACGTGCTCGTGGTCGCCGACGTCGCCGGCAACACCACCGAGGTGAGATTCACCCTCGAGGGGTAAGGGACGTGCCGGGGGATCGGCTCCTTCCGATCCCCTGCGCCCCTCGGCCGGGCGGGACGCCGATCGCGTCCTGTCCGGCCGCCGTCACCCCTGGTGGCGTCGCCGCGGGCGCGAGGGCAGCTAGGGGTTCGGGTTCGTCGCCTTGCCGTCGAGCCAGAGGGTGTTCGACGGGTCGGAGTGGGCGGTGCCGGTGCCGACGTGCTTGTCGCTGATCTGCGGGCCTTTGGTGATGACGTGGACGAGTGCCATCGCGTGCCCGCGGCCGAGGCCGTAGTCGGCGGCGAGCCATTCGACGATCGGGGTCGCCTTCGTGCTTTCGCCGAAGCCCTTCTCGTGCGCGATATCGAGGAACTGCCGCGGCGTGAGGCCGGTCTTGGCCTCGATGTTGTCGAGATATGCCTGGAATGTCATGTCGTTTCTCCTCAGTTGCCGGTGGGGATGTCGAGCACTCCAGGGGCATCCTGCCACTCCTGGATGATGCGGTCCGACGCGTGGATGCAGAGCACCCGCAGCCGGTCGGTCCCGCTGTTCTTGAACCCGTGCCAGGCGCCGGCGGGCGCGGTGGCGGTGTCGCCCGCGACGGCATGCAGCAACGTCTCGTCGATCGTGATGCGCGCCTCGCCCTCGAGCAGCACCCAGGTCTCGGGGTACGGATGACGGTGGATGTCGGGGCCCTGCCCCGGCTCGTTGTCGACGAAGAAGTACGACACGCCGGCGCCGTGCTCGGCGCCCACGAACGTGCGGGTGCGACTCGCTCCCCTGCGGAGCTCGTCGGCCCGAACGATGGGGGGAACCACCGCGGGAGCGGTGGGGAATTCGATGTCCATGACTTCCTCCTGCGACCTCGTGGACGATGGTTTCAGCCTGTCGCGTCGGCGATGAGCACCATAGAGTTTCGATGTGGATCGAAAGTTCGTCGACTTCCAGCTCGCACCGGGCGACCTGACCGCGATCCGGTTCGGCGTCTCGCCGGGTCACGAGCTGTGCCACGCCGTGCGCACGCTGCTCCGACCCGACGAGTACCCGCTGCAGTGGGGATGGATGCGGACGGCCCGCAGCACGATCCCGCGCGACGACTTCGAGGTGCTCGCGCTGCTGATCCGCGACGAGGGGTACTTCCCCGACTTCTTCACGACCACTCCGACGTGGGAGCTCACGCCGGAGGCCGAGGCCGAACGGCTGCGCGACATCGACGACGAGCGTTTCCGCGTCGACATGACGAAGGTGCTGGTACGCACCGAGGGCGCCCGCCAGGCCGCCGTGCAGAGCATGCTGGATCACCCCGACCGCGCCCGCGCGATGATCGCCGAGGCATGGCTGTCGGTGTGGAACACGGGCATCGCTCCGGTCTGGACCCAGCTCGAGCGGCTGCTGCGGGCGGACATCGCCGTGCGGTCCCGCCGCATCGCCGAGAGCGGCATCGGCGCCATGATCCAGACGCTGCACGACCGCGTGGAATGGCACGACGGCGCGGTGCGCGTCGCGATGCGGATCTGGAGCGAGGTCGTCGACTGCCGGGGAAGCGGGCTGGTGCTCGTGCCGTCGGTCATGGGCGCGACCGGATGCTTCGTGCTCACCGAGCCGCCGGCGCAGCCGACGCTGTTCTACCCGGCGCAGGGGGTCACCGCGAGCTGGGCGCGCGACCCCGCCGATGTGACGTCGGCGCTCGGCGCGCTGCTGGGACCCGCGCGCGCCCGCATCCTGCTCGACGCCCACGAGCCGCGGACCACCTCCCAGGTGGCGCGGGACACCGCGCTCGCGATCTCGACCGCGTCGCACCACCTCACCGTGCTGCGCGACGCGGGCCTGCTCGCAAGCACGCGGGACGGCGCCCGCGTGCTGCACCGCCGCACCCCGCTCGGCGAGGCGATGGTCGGCGCCGTGCTCTGACACCGCAGCCAGGCCCCGTTCAGGTGGTCCCCGGTAGACTGACGGGGCCATCCTCGATGTGCATCTACCTGCCTGCGGCCTTCTCTCGCTGCGGACAAGGCGGCACGCAATGCCGCCGTTGCGGCCGGAAAGCCCCGAACCACGATGCACACGACCCTCACCCACGCGCGACCGCGCCCTGCTGACACCGCCCGACGCCCCAGCCTCATCCGCGAAGCCGGCTACGCGTACTTCCCCGTCGCACTGATCGCACGCCTGCCGTTCGCGATGATGGTGGTCGGCATCCTCACGCTCGTCGTGTCGGCGCGTGGATCGCTCGCTCTGGGCGGCGTGACCAGTGCGATGACCGGTCTCGGCACGGCCCTCGTCGGCCCGCTCCTGGGCGCTGCCGCCGACCGCTTCGGCCAGCGCCGGGTGCTGCTGATCGCCGGCGTGGTCAACAGCGTTCTGCTGGGCGCGTTCGCGTGGCTCGCTTTCGCACCGGTCGGAGATGTCGCCCTCCTGGCGGTCGCGTTCTTCATCGGCGCCTCGATGCCCCAGGTCGCGCCGCTCTCGCGGAGCCGCCTCGTCGGCCTCATCGCGCGGGCGTACCCGGCGGAGCGCCGCACGTCGACGGTCAACGGCGCGATGGCGTACGAATCCGCGGCGGACGAGATCGTCTTCGTCTTCGGCCCGGTCATCGTCGGCCTGCTGGCGACCACGCTCAACCCCGCGGCACCCGTGATCGGCGCCGCCGTACTCGGCCTGGTCTTCGTGACCGCGTTCGCCTTGCACCCGACCGCCGCGAAGGCCGCGGCATCCGTCGACGGCGTCCGTCCCCAGCAGGCGCCGCTGCGCGAGCTCTTCCGCGCGCGGGTGCTCGCACCCGTCGTCGGCGCGCTGGGCATGGGGCTCTTCTTCGGCGCGATGCTGACCTCGCTCACCGCGTTCATGGCCGAGCGCGGCGTGCCGGAGCAGGCGGGACTCGTCTACGGCGCGATGGGCATCGGATCCGCCGCGCTCGCCCTCGGCGTCGCGCTGTTCCCGGCCGGCTTCACGCTGCGGGCTCGATGGCTGACGTTCGCCGGCATCCTCGTCGCGGGCGCGGTCTCGCTGCCCTTCGTCGGCACGGTCGGCGCGATGGCGATCTGCCTGCTCGTCATCGGCGTGGGCATCGGCCCGACGCTCGTGACCCAGTACAGCCTGGCGGCCGCCTTCAGCCCCCGTGGTCGCTCAGCGACCGTCATGACGATGCTCGGCTCGGCGGTCGTCGTCGGCCAGTCCGGGGCATCCGCCGTCACCGGCCTCGTCGCCGACGTCGCGGGGGCGGGGACCGCCCTCGGCGCACCGCTGCTCGCCGCCACCGTCGTACTCGGTGCGGGTGTGTGGAACGCGGTCGCCTCGCGTCACTGAGCGCGAGGCATCCCGGCGGACAGCGGTGTCCGCGGTCCGCCGTGTTGTGAACGCGCTCATCCGCTCGGGTGACCATGACGGCTTCGATGACGGACGGGCCACTGCTATGTGATCCCTCACTTTCGGCCTCGATCCGCGGATTCTCGCGGTTCGGCAACCCTGGTTTCTGCCCGCGTTACGCAAATGTTACCGCTCACATCTTGCGCGAACCCGGAATGTGAAGGCTAACATTCAGGCGGACGGGCGGCACGAGTGCGGCCCGCGGCACAGTGATACCGGCGTCGATGCCGGACCCGAACGAGGAGGTTTTGGGAATGAAGAACAGGATTCTCGCCGGTGCAGCGCTTCTGGGAGCGTTGGCACTGGTGGCCACAGGCTGCGCGAGCTCGGGCAACGGCGCAGGGGGCGACGGCGGCGACGAACTCGTGACGGTCGGCTTCGCGCAGACCGGTTCCGAGTCGGGCTGGCGGAGCGCCAACACCGAGTCGATGAAGGAGGCGTTCTCCGAGGACAACGGCTTCGAGCTCATCTTCAACGCCGCCGACAACGACCCGGCGGCGCAGATCGCGGCGGTCCGCGACTTCATCAGCCGGGGCGTCGACGCGATCGTCATCGCCCCGATCGTGGAGGACGGGTGGGACGACGTGCTCCAGGAGGCGTCGGATGCCGGCATCCCGGTCGTGCTGGAAGACCGCACGGTCACCTCATCCGACGATCTGTACGCGAGCTGGGTCGGGCTCGACTTCAAGAAGGAGGGCGTGACCGCCGGCGAGTGGGCGGCCGAGAACTTCGGCGATACCCCGACGAAGATGGTCGTGCTCGAGGGCACCACGGGCTCCGCGCCCGCGAACGACCGTGCCGAGGGCTTCGACGAGGGGATCGAGGGCACGGCGATCGAGACGATCGACTCGCAGACCGGCGACTTCACGCGCGACGGCGGCAAGACGGTCATGGAGGGCTTCCTCCAGAAGTACGGCGTGGACGGCATCGACCTGCTCTATGCGCACAACGACGACATGGCGCTCGGCGCGATCGAGGCGATCGAGGCAGCCGGCGGCGTTCCCGGAGAGGACATCAAGATCGTCTCGATCGACGCGGTGCATGACGGCATGCAGGCCCTCGTCGACGGCAAGATCAACTTCATCGTGGAGTGCAACCCGCTGCTCGGCGAGCTCGCCGCCGGCCTCGTGACCGACGTGCTCGACGGCAACGACGTCGAGAAGGAGAACTACCTCGAGGACCAGTCCTTCACGCAGGAGCAGGCCGCCGAGGTCATCGACTCCCGCGCGTACTGATCCCCGTCCCCGCGTTCGTCGGGGATCGACTGAAGCCGATCCCCGACGGACGTCGGACTCGACACGAAAGCACGGATCGCATGACCGTCAACGAAGACACCCCCGCCGTCGCGATGCGGGGCATCACCATCAGCTTCCCCGGCGTCCTCGCCCTCGACCACGTCGACTTCACGCTCCGCCGCGGTGAGGTCCACTCCCTCATGGGGGAGAACGGCGCCGGCAAGTCGACTCTCATCAAGGCGCTGACCGGCGTGTACAAGATCGACCGCGGCACCATCGAGGTCGACGGTGAGGAGCGGATCTTCGCCGCCA
The DNA here is from genome assembly GCF_010634885.1 of Microbacterium sp. B35-04. Lineage (NCBI taxonomy): Bacteria > Bacillati > Actinomycetota > Actinomycetes > Micrococcales > Microbacteriaceae > Microbacterium > Microbacterium sp. B35-04. Next base: position 105,728 of record NZ_MWLP01000034.1, read on the forward strand.
CCGCCGACGCGCAGGCGGCCGGGATCTCCACCGTCTACCAGGAGGTCAACCTGTGCTCCAATCTCTCGGTCGGCGAGAACGTGATGCTCGGGCACGAGCCGCGCGGCCGAGCGGGCATCGACTGGAAGGCGGTCCACCGGCTCGCCGCCGAGCACCTTGCAGGCCTCGGCCTCTCCATCGACACGCGCTCTATCCTCTCCAGCCACTCGATCGCGATCCAGCAGCTCGTGGCCATCAGCCGTGCCATGGTGCTGGACGCGAAGGTGCTCATCCTCGATGAGCCGACCTCCAGCCTCGACCGCGGTGAGGTCGAACGCCTGTTCGCGGTGATCCGGGAGCTCCGCGACCAGGGCGTCGCGATCCTGTTCGTCAGCCATTTCCTCGAGCAGGTCTACGAGATCTCCGACCGCATCACCGTGCTGCGCAACGGCCGGCTCGTCGGCGAGCACCTCGCCGTCGATCTGCCGCGCGACAGCCTCGTGAGCCAGATGATCGGGCGCGAGCTCGACGAGCTCGCGGCCATCTCGCGCACGGCCGATCGCGTCATCGACCGGACCGCGGCGCCGGTGTTGCGCGCCACCGGCGTCGGACGGCGAGGGATGCTGGAGCCCGCCGACCTGGACATCTACGAGGGCGAGGTCGTCGGCCTCGCCGGACTCCTCGGCTCTGGCCGCACCGAACTGGTGCGACTGCTGTACGGCGCCGACAAGGCCGACTCGGGAACGGTCGAGATCGGCGGTCGGCCGGCACGGCTCACGTCGCCCCGACACGCGATCGACCACCGCATCGCGTTCTCCTCCGAGGACCGCCGGGCCGAGGGGATCATCGCCGACCTGACGGTCGCCGAGAACATCGTGCTCGGCATCCAGGCGAAGCGGGGATGGATGCGGCCCGTGCGCCGTGCGGAACGCGACCAGGTGGTCTCGGAGTACATCTCGGCACTCGGGGTGCGACCGGCTGACCCGGACATGCTGGTGCGCAATCTGTCGGGCGGCAACCAGCAGAAGGTGCTTCTCGCCCGCTGGCTGGCGACCGCGCCGCAGCTGATCATCCTCGACGAGCCCACCCGCGGCATCGACGTCGGGGCGAAGGCCGACATCCAGCGCAAGGTCGCCGAGCTCTCGGCGCAGGGCCTGTCTGTCGTATTCATCTCATCGGAGCTCGAAGAAGTGCTTCGATTGGCACAGCGAGTCGTCGTCATGCGCGATCGACGCCGCATCGGCGAGCTCGACTCCAGCACCGTCGACCTCGACCTGCTCATCGACTACATCGCCAATGAGGGCGAGGGGAGCGCAGCGTGAAGAAGCTCGTCACACACCGGCTGTTCTGGCCGGTCATGGCCCTGCTCGCACTGATCGTGGTCAACACGATCGCGCGACCGCAGTTCATCAGCATCACCGTGCGCGACGGCCAGCTGTACGGCGCGCTGATCGACATCCTCCGCAACAGCGCTCCGCTCATGCTGGTGGCCCTCGGGATGACGATCGTCATCGCCACCCGGGGCATCGACCTCTCGGTCGGAGCCATCATGGCCGTCTCGGGGGCAGTCGCACTGACGATCATCGATACCTCCGGCGATCCCGGCAGCGGCGCCACCGTGGCGGTCGCGCTCCTGGTCGGCATCCTCGTGGCCCTCGTCCTGGGCGTCTGGAACGGCTTCCTCATCGCCGTGCTGGGCATCCAGCCGATCATCGCGACCCTCGTGCTCATGCTCGCCGGCCGCGGCGTGGCGCTGCTCATCACCGACGGTTTCATCACCACGGTCACCAGCGCGCCCTACAAGTTCATCGCGACCGGGTACGTCATCGGGCTCCCGTTCGCGCTGTTCATCTCGGTGGCGGCGATCGTCGTGATCTCACTGCTGGAGCGGCGCACCGCGCTCGGCGTGCTGACGGAGTCCGTCGGCATCAACCCCGAGGCGAGCCGTCTGGCGGGCGTCCGCGCTCGCGGCATCGTCTTCGGCGCCTACGCCGCGAGCGGCGTGCTGGCCGGCATGGCGGGCGTCCTCTACAGCTCGAACATCATGGCGGCCGACGCCAATGCCGCGGGGCTGTACATCGAGCTCTATGCGATCCTCGCCGTCGTGCTCGGCGGCACGTCGCTGATGGGCGGCAAGTTCACGATCGCCGGAACGGTCGTCGGCGTCCTGACGATCCAGACGCTCGAATCCACCATCCTGTTCCTCGGCGTGCCTTCTGCGCAGGCACCCGTGTTCTTCGCGGCGGTCGTGGTCGTGGTCGTCCTCGTCCAGTCGCCGCGGCTGCACCGACTCGCCCGCGGGCTGTTCGCCTCACGCCGCCCGGACGGCGGCGGTCCGAGCACGCCCGCACCCACACCCCCGACAACGACGGAGCCGACGAAGGCGGAGGCGGTCCGATGACCACGACGACTCAGACCGAGGCGGGGCGTCCGACGCTCGCCGAGCGCTACGCGACCTTCATGAGCCGCCATTCGTCGCTCATGCCGACGTTCGCGGCCATCGTGATCCTGATCGTGCTCCTGGTGGGCGCGCAGTTCGCCTTCGGCAACTTCATCACGCCGCGCAACATGTCGGCGCTGCTGCTGAACAACGCCTACCTGCTCATCCTCGCCGTCGGTCTCACGTTCGTCATCCTGACGGGCGGCATCGATCTTTCGGTCGGCTCGGTCATGGCGTTCACCGGCATCCTCTGCGCGAAGCTGCTGGCGGACGGCCTTCCGGCGATCGTGGCCATACCGCTCATGCTGCTCGGCGGCGCAGCCATCGGCCTGCTGATCGGCGTGCTCGTGCATTACTTCGATGTGCAGCCGTTCATCGCATCGCTGGCGGGCCTGTTCCTGGCACGCGGCCTCGCCTTCGTCGTCAGCCTCTCGTCCATCCGCGTCGAAGACCCCGCGGTGCTCTGGCTGCAGCGCACCCGGCTCACGGTGGGCGACTGGTACCTGACGCCCACCGGCATCCTGGCCCTCCTCATCGTGGCGATCGGCGTCTTCGTGACGCAGTGGACGCGATTCGGACGCACGATCTACGCCATCGGCGGCAACGAGCAGTCGGCGCGGCTGATGGGCCTGCCGGTCGCTCGGACGAAGATCCTCGTCTACGTCATCAGCGGCGTCTGCGGCGGTCTCGCCGGCCTCGTCCTCACGGCCTATTCCGGCGCAGGGTATCCCCTCAACGGCGTCGGCACCGAGCTGGACGCGATCGCGGCGGTCGTGATCGGCGGCACGCTCCTGACGGGCGGGTCCGGCTACGTGATCGGCTCGATGATCGGCGTGCTCGTGTACGGCGTGATCAAGACCATCATCGCGTTCATGGGTGCGGAGCAGTCGTGGACCCGCATCATCATCGGCGGGCTGCTGCTGGTCTTCATCGTCGTGCAGCGCTTCATCGTCACCCGGTCGGACCGTCGCAGATGACCCGAGTGCCATGAGCGGACCCGTTCGCGTCTCGCGACATAATGGCGGGATGGACGAGCGGCGTCCGCTCATGGAACTCACCGGGGCGACGGTAAGGTTCGGCGCGGAGACCGCGCTCGACGACGTGCGCTTCCGCGTGTTCCCGGGCGAGGTGCACTCCCTCATGGGAGAGAACGGCGCCGGCAAGTCGACGCTCATCAAAGCCCTCACCGGGGCGCTGCACCTGGATGCCGGGCGCATCGAACTCGATGGGGATGCCGTCCGCTTCGCCACGCCGGCCGATGCGCTGCGGGCGGGGGTCAGCACGGTCTACCAGGAGATCGACCTGCTGCCGAATCTCACGGTGGCCGAGAACATCTGCCTCGGTCGCGAACCGCGCCGGTTCGGCACCATCCACTGGTCGGCGATGCGCGAGCGCGCCGCGGGGGTGCTGTCGGGGCTCGGGCTGACGATCGATCCGGCGTCGATGCTGGGAAGCCACTCGCTCGCCGTCCAGCAGCTCGTCGCCATCGCCCGCGCGATCTCGATCGACGTGCGGGTGCTGGTGCTCGACGAGCCCACGTCGAGCCTCGACATCGACGAGGTGGCCGAGCTCTTCCGTGTGATCCGCGACCTCAAGGAGCGCGGCGTCGCCATCATCTTCATCTCCCACTTCCTCGACCAGGTCTACGAGATCGCCGACCGCATCACCGTCCTCCGCGGCGGCAGGCTCGTCGGCGAGTACGTGCCCACGGAGCTGCTGCGGATCGATCTCGTCGAGAAGATGCTCGGGCGCAGCCTCTCCGACCTCGGCACACGCGACCGCGTCGACGCCGCGCCGGAGGAGGCATCCGCTCTCCTCACCGCGGAAGGGGTGACGGTCGCTCCCGGCATCGCCGAGGCAGACCTCGACCTGCACGAGGGCGAGGTGCTCGGGCTCGCGGGGCTCCTCGGCTCGGGACGCACGGAACTGGCCCGCGCCATCACCGGCGCCGACCGGCTGGACGCCGGGATCATCACGATCAGCGGCCGACGCGTGGACCCGCGCAGCCCTCGCGAGGCCATCGCGATCGGCGTGGTCTATTCATCGGAGAACCGGCGCACCGAGGGCATCATCAGCGAGCTGAGCGTGCAGGACAACATCACGCTCGCGCTGCAGGCCGAGCGAGGCGTGTTCCGGCGTATCCGGGATCAGCGGCGCCGGGAGCTGGCGATGAGCTGGATCGAGGCGCTCGACATCCGGCCGGCCGATCCTGACCGTCCCGCGGGCACACTGTCGGGCGGCAATCAGCAGAAGGTGCTGCTGGCACGCCTGCTCGCACTGTCCCCGCGCGTGCTCGTCCTCGACGAGCCGACGCGGGGCATCGACGTCGGCGCCAAGGTCGAGATCCAGAACCTCGTGGGAGAGCTCGCCGACAACGGGCTGTCGGTGGTCTTCATCTCGGCGGAGCTCGAGGAGGTGCTGCGCGTGGCGAGCCGCGTCGCGATCCTCCGCGGGGGCCGCGTCGTCGACACCCTCCCCTCCGAGACGCTCACCGTCGAGTCGCTCATGGCGCTCGTGGCACAGGCCGACGACGCCGACGACGAGGCGGCGCGATGACCGACGACAAGCCGGCGCGGTCCGCGAACATCTTCGACGTGGCCCGGCTCGCGGGCGTCTCCCACCAGACGGTCTCGCGGGTGCTCAACGACCTGCCCAACGTCCGCCCCGCCACCCGCGCACGCGTGGAGCAGGCGATCGCGCAGCTGCGGTACAGCCCCTCCCCCGCCGCACGGGCTCTCGTCACGCGCCGCACCCGCACCATCGGGCTGGTCGCACCAGGTGTGTCGGACTACGGGCCGACCTCGGTCGCGACCGCCTTCAACTTCGCCGCACGGGCCGAGCGCTACAGCGTCGAGACGGTGAGCGCTCTCGACCCCGACCCGGCCGCCGTGCGATCGGTGATCGAGTCGCTGCTCCGGCAGCGGGTCGACGCGATCGTGCTGATCGTGGTGGATGTCGGTGTGCTCGAGGTCGTGCGAGGCCTGGACCTCAGCATCCCGGTGGTGGCCGCTGCCGCCACCGCCCGGCGCAGTCCGCTGATCGTCTCGATCGACCAGTACCGCGGTGCGCGCTCGGCGGTGCGGCACCTGGCCGAGCTCGGCCACACGCGGATCCTCCACCTTGCCGGGCCGCAGCGCGCCCCCGACGCCCTCGAACGCATCCGCGGGTGGCGCGATGAACTGGCCTCCCACCGCCTCGAAGTCGTCGAGCCGCGACACGGCGACTGGTCGGCCGCGAGCGGCTACCGGCTCGGCGCCGACCTCGACATCTCGTCCGGCACCGCCGTGTTCGCCTCGAACGACCACATGTCGATCGGCCTGCTGTCGGCGCTGCGCGAGCGCGGGCTGCGGGTGCCGGAGGACATCAGCGTGGTCGGCTTCGACGACGTGCCCGAGGCCGGCTACCTCTACCCCGCACTCACCACCGTGCGCCAGGACTTCGCGAGCCTCGGCGAGCTGATGATGCAGAAGGTGCTCATCGCGGTCGAAGAGCCTGACAGCGTGACCGAGGACACGCCCCTGCCCACGCATCTGATCGTCCGCAGCTCGACCCGCCCGCAGGCGGCGGCATCTCCGCGAGCACCGGCAGCGGCCGACAGCGCCCCGCCCTCGGTGGGAACCGCGGCAGCGCCCTAGGGCCTGGCGTCCGCGAGCAGCCGCCTGATCTCGGCCATCGCCTGCTCGGACTGCACGAGCAGCGCCCGCAGCCGCTCGGCCGTCACCTCCCCGTCGATGGCAGCCCCGGATGCCGCGGGCTCAACGATCGCCGCCGGCTCTGGCACCGCCGCCGGCTCGGGAATCGCCGGAGTCTCAGAGACAGGCAGCGTCGACCCGCCGGCGTCGCCGTCGGCCGCGCTCCCCGCCCCGGCCGCCACACCGGCGCCGACGGCACCCGCCGCGGCCCCGGCGGCGACGCCGTGCGCCGCGTGCCGCGCGAGCGAGGGCTGGTCGGCGTCGGCATCGGTCGGAGCGGCCGGTTCGTCGGTCGCTGCGGCGGCATCGGCATCCGTCTCCGCCGCCTCCGCTCCGCCCCTGCCCGGACCGAGGAACAGGTTCGCCAGGTACCCGGTGAACGTCCCGAAGATGCCGACGCCGACGACGATGATGAGCGTGCCGATGAGCCGACCGGCATTGGTCACCGGGAATCGGTCGCCGTAGCCGACCGTCGAGATCGTGACGAGGGTGTACCAGAGCGCGTCGGAGGCGGAGGTGATGTTGGCGCCGTCGGCGTTCTCTTCGACAGCGAGGATCGTGATGCTGCCGAACTGCAGCACGAGGACGCCCATCAGGAGCAAGGTCATCAGCGCGCTGTTGGCGCGGTCATGGGTGAGCGTCGCCCAGACCGTCCGCGGGCCCAGCTCGCGCAGGAGCCGGAACACCCGCAGCAGCCGGAACAGGCGCAGGATCTTGAACTGCGGGAACGGCAGGCTGGCGAGGAGGTCGGCCCAGCCGAACCCGCGGAAGAAGTAGCGCCCCGGCGAGGGCGCGGTCGAGATCCGATAGATGAAGTCGCCGAGGAAGATGGCGCTGAACAGCGCGTTCATGACCGACAGCACGAGTTCGAGCGCCGAGTCGCCCGCGATGACGTAGACGAACACCAGGTTCACGATCGACAGGATCGACAGCGCGCCGATGAAGATCTCGTACGCGGTGTTCTTCAGCTCGGCGCGCGCCGCAGCTCGCGCACGTGCGCGCTCGCGGGATCGCTCGCGGATCTCGGAGAGGGAACGGGCCATGTCGGCTCCTCGGATCAGGCCACGCCGGACACACTCCGGCTGCGGCCCCCATTGTCCTCGCCCCGATGCCCGCGGCGCGACCGGCGCTTTCGCCCGGAACGCTGTCGGGCAGCCCGAACGCGGGCGGGCTCAGTCGACGACGGTCGCGCGCTCCCCCGCCTCGACGCGCACGGGGAGACGGTTGTTCGCCGGAGGCAGCGGGCACACGTAGTGGTCGCTGAAGGCGCACGGCGGCAGGTAGGCGTTGTTGAAGTCGACCGTGACCGACCCGTCGGCGGCCGGCGCGTCGATCTCGAGGAAGCGGAAGCGGTACGCGTCGACGTTGCTCGTCGCGTCCGCGATCACGGCGCTCAGCCCCTCGGCAGGATCGCCGGTGACCGTGAGCTCGACCGGCGCACCGTCCACCTCGAGCGCGATCGTGCCGACCGCGGGCTCTTCCCGCTCGTACCCGTCGACACTCCGGATGACGTTGATCTGGCCCTCGGCCGCCGGGCGGAACACACCCGTGATCGCCCACGCGTCGTCGTGAGGGAACGACAGGATGCCGCGCAGCCGCGTGCGTCCGGGTGTCTCAGGGTCGAAGACCCGCAGCGCGGGCGCACCCTCGCGGCTGATGGCCTTCAGGCGCAGGCGTCCGACGTCGAAGTGCTCCCCCGGCGCGAGCACGATCTCGTCGGCTGCCGCATCCGGTGCGTCCGCGCGCAGCCCACTGCCGACCACCCGTCCGTCCACCGCGCGCCAGAGTCCCGGGGCGACGTCGTACGCGCGCGCCTCGCCGTCGAGCCAATGCGTGTGCCGGAGCGCGGCGACGCCGTGGTCGGACGATACGGCGCGCCAGCGCGCGTCGGTGACGGTCTCGGGGGTGCTCGCGGGGAGGGTCATGCAGGTCCTTCGTCCGGGGAGGCGGTGGGTTCGCCCTTCCATCAGAACACGGCGCGGGCACACGCATTCCCCGTGGCGATCGGGCGCCGTCATCCGATGTCATCTGCGTACCTTGCAGTTCTAGGTAACTTGTACTTCTATGTACATAGGACTTCTACGCATGGAGGACGATGTGAAGATCGGCAAAGACCTCGTCGCCGCCGCGGCGACGCCGATGGTGCTCGGCATCCTCGCCGACGGCGAGTCGTACGGCTACGCGATCCTGCAGCGCGTCGGCGAGCTCTCGGGCGGCGAGCTGGAATGGAGCGACGGCATGCTCTATCCGCTGCTGCACCGGCTCGAGCGCCTCGGGCACGTGGAGTCCTCGTGGGGCGCATCCCCCAGCGGTCGCCCGCGCAAGCACTATCGCCTCAGCAGCAGCGGCCGCGCGGCGTTCGCCGAGCAGCGGCAGCAATGGGCCGTGGTCAGCCGTGCGCTGCAGCGCGTGTGGTCGGAGCGCGACGGCGGCACGGACTTCGCCGGCACCCCGGCGTTCGGAGGTGCGTGAGATGGCGGATCACCTCGAACCCCGCATCGAAGACCAGATCTCGGCGTGGCGGGCGTACGTCTCGCGCCCCGAGGCGATCGACGGGCGCGACGTCGACGAGCTCGAAGACCATCTGCGCGGGCAGATCGACCGGCTCGCGGCATCCGGTCTCGACGCCGATGAGTCCTTCCTCGTCGCCGTGAAGCGGCTCGGCGGCCTCGACGACCTGTCGCGCGAGTTCGCCCGCGAGCACTCCGACCGGCTGTGGAAGCAGCTCATGATCCCCGGCGAGTCCCGCGCGCCGCGCACCGGCGGGCTCGTACTCGCCGTCGGGCTGGCGGTCGCCGCGGCCCTGGCGATCAAGATCCCGGCCCTGTTCGGCATCCGTTTCGGTGAAGACGGCGACTTCTACGCGCGCTTCGCCGCGCTGCTCGTGCTGCCGTTCCTCGCGACGTACTTCCTGGTGCGTCGCAGGGCGTCGGTGCCCACGATCGCGATGGTCGGCGTGCCGTTCGCGATCGCGGCCGTCGTGATGGCGGTCTATCCCTTCGCTCCGGACGGCGCGACGCTCGTGCTGGCGGCCACCCACGTCGCCGTTGCGCTCTGGATCGTGACCGGCATCGCCTACGTCGACGGCCGGGTGCGATCGAGTCGTTCGCGCATGGACTTCATCAGGTTCACTGGCGAATGGCTGGTGTACCTCGCCCTCATCGCCCTCGGCGGCGGCGTGCTCGTCGCTCTCACGATGGGCGTGTTCTCGGCGATCAGCCTCGACGCGGAGTGGTTCGTCGAGGAGTTCATGGTGCCGTGCGGCGTCGCGGGCGCGGTCGTGATCTCCGCATGGCTGGTCGAGGCGAAGCAGAGCGTGATCGAGAACATCGCGCCGGTGCTGACGAAACTGTTCACACCGCTGTTCACCCTGCTGCTGCTCGCCTTCATCGTCGCCGGGTTCCTGCAGGGAAGCCTCGTCGACGGCGGCGAGACCGAGGCGTTCGGTCAGCGCGACCTGCTGATCCTCTTCGACATCGTGCTCGTGGTCGTCGTGGGACTGCTGCTGTACGCGTTGTCGGCCCGCGAGCCGCTCGCCCCGCCGTCGTTGTTCGACCGGCTGCAGCTGGTCATGGTCGTGGCGGCGCTCGTCGTCGACATCATGGTGCTCGTGGCGATGATCGGCCGCATCGCGGAATGGGGGGCGAGTCCCAACAAGCTCGCCTCGCTCGGACTCAATGTGATCCTGTTCGCGAACCTCGCCGGCGCGGCCTGGCTGCAGCTGCGCTTCACGATGCGCCGCGCTCCGTTCGAGCGGCTGGAGCGGTGGCAGACCGGCTTCCTCCCCGTCTACCTGGCGTGGGCGTCGATCGTCGTCGTGGCGTTCCCGCCGCTGTTCGCGTTCGCGTAGACCACGCCGGGGCCTGGCCGGGCCGCGATGGCCTCGAGCAGCACCTCGTCCCAGCGGGCGAGGAACGCCGGCAGGCCGTAGTGTGCCAGGGCGTGCTCACGCGCCCGCGCGCCCACCTCCGCAGCCCACTCCGGCTCCTCCAGGAAGGCGCGAGCAGCTCGGCGCAGGTCGTCGATGTCCGTCGAGACGACCCCTGTGCCCGCTGCCACGGCCCGCACGGCCTCGGTCGTCGCGAGCGCGACCACCGGCATCCCGAGATGCATCGCCTCTATCAGCGACAGCCCGAGCGAGGTCCACCGGAACGGATGCAGATACACGCGGCGCCGGGCGAGCTCGGCGTGCAGTCGCTGCGGCGCCAGGCTCTCCACCCCGACGATCGCAGGATCGTCGTCGAACGCGTCCGCGAGCCGGCCGGCGTCGATGCCGAACACGTCGAGCGGCGCCTCGCGGGTGAACGCGGGCAGCAGGTCGGTTCCGGTGGCACGCCACCGCCGCACCGGCTCGTTCACGACGACGCCGATCCGGGCCAGCTCTCCGGAGTAGAGCGGACCCGGATCGGGCACGCCGTGCTCGACCACCGTCGTCGGCGCCACGCCGTTGTCCCAGAACAGCCGGTTGAAGTGCGTGACATGGACGATCGGGATGTCGCGCTGGTCGGCGAGCGGATGCCGCGTGGTGAACGCCGCCGGACCGGGCGTGTTGTGCTCGAGATAGACCGCCGGCAGATCACGGCCGGGTACCCGGCCCGTCAGCGTCTCGACCAGCTCGATCTCTTCCGGGCGCTGCAGGACCACGGCGTCGATGTGTTCGGCGCGCAGGGCGTCGAAGGCGACGGCGCGGGCTCGTTGCCATCCCCAGCCGCTGACGCCGTCGTCCTCGCCGGGACGGACGTCGCGCACCGGCAGGAGGTACTCGTGCTCACCGCGGACGAAGGCGTCGGTGTAGCCGCCGTGGATCGGCCACAGGAGGATGCGCACGTCGGCTGCCTAGTAGTCCTCGGGCGCGAGGTCGCCCTGCCCTGCGTCCCCGAGCTCCGCGATTTCCGGGCTGAAGCCCTGGGTATCGGGCTGCAGCGCCGCCGACGGCAGATCCTCACGCGGCACATCGTCGCCGTCGGAGGGCAGATGCGCCGGGTCGTCACCGGTCGCCGTCTCGACGTCCGGGTCCTCGCCGGCGTCGAGCGCGGTCGTGCGATCCCACTCGGCCTGCGCGGGGTCGCGGGTGGGGTCGGGTTCGATCGACGTGTCGCGGTCGCGGAGCGGCTGCACGCCGACCTGCTCCCCGACCTGGCCGTCGGGTGCCGGCGGAATGTCGGCGGGAAGGCTGTCGGACATCGGGTTCTCCTCTCCTCGAGCGGGATTCAGACGCGCGGCGGGTCAGACCTCGCGGGTGGACCCGCCGTGGATCTCGCCGCGCCAGCCGCCTGTCTCACGGCCGCGCTCCTCGATGAACTCCTTGAAGCGCTCGAGGTCCTTCTTCGCGGCCCGCTCGTCGATGCCGAGCGCGGCGCCGGCCTTCTCCGTGAAGGACTCGGGCACCCAGGTCATCTCGAGGGAGACCCGAGTGCCGTCGCCCGCCGGCACGAAGCTGACACGGCCGGTGTGGAGCTTCTCACCGTGGCTCGCCCACGAGATGTGGTCGTCGGGCACCTGATCGGTGATGGTGGCGTCGAACTCGCGCTCCACTCCCCCGATGTTCACGATCCAGTGGGTGCGCTGGTCGTCGAGCTGGTCGATGCGCTCCACCGCGGACATGAAGCGCGGGAACTCCTCGAACTGGGTCCACTGGTCGTAGACGGCCCGGATCGGGGCATCCACGTCGATCTCTGCTGTCACAATGCTGGTCGCCATGACGGCTCCTTTCACTGGAACAGCCACCGTACGAAACCGAGCGGTGCCGGGGCACGGGGTTGACTCCGCGAAAGGCCGCGGGTAATGCCCGCCTCGAGCATCGGTGAGCGTCAGCTCACGCGGAACACCCGGATGCAGACGTGCCCGGGCTCGGGCCGCGCGTAGCCGACGAACTGCGCCTCGGTGAGCCAGCGGTGCGCCTCGGCACCGGTCTGGAACACGAAGGCGGTGCGGTAGTACAGCTCGTCCTCACCGACGTCCTCGCCGGCGTAGAGGCGCCGCTCGACGTCTTCGCCGGCGTGCCAGTAGCCGCGGTTGACGACGTCGACGGCCGCGCCGTCGTCTGCCTCGATCAGGTAGCGCGCGTCGAGCTGCGTGGTCGCGCCCCGCGTCACCCACCAGTCGGCGCCGACCCCCAGCACGCGTCCGTTCAGCCGCGGCCCTACGACGGTGCCGCCGACGATGGGCGTCACGTTGAGATCCTCGGATGCCGTGCGCCCGACGCGGATCGGCTCGGACACCGCGACCCTCAGCTCGAACACGAACTCGAGCCCGGGCTCGAGGGCGCTCATGCGACGGCTCCGGCGACACGTGCCTCGACGGGGGTCAGCCCGCCCAGTGCCGCCTCGACATCCCGTGCCGCCGCGAGGGAGATGTGGTCGGCGTTCCGTGGCCCGATGAGCTGCACGCCCGTCGGCAGGCCGTCCTCATCCAGCCCGGTAGGGACGGCGACCGAGGGCAGCCCGAGGAAGTTGACCGTCACCAGCAGCCGGTGGTCGCGCCAGAGCTCCGTGGTCGCCGCCGGGCCCGACAGGTCGTAGCCGATCTCTGGCATGCGCCGCGCCGAGACCGGGCCGAGCACGATCGGGTAGTCGGCCTGGAACCTCTCCCACGCGGCCGCGATGACCGCGCGCTGCGCCCAGGCGCCGCCATAGGCCTCGCCCGACACGAGCACCTCCGTCTCCTCGGCGTTGTCGAGGAAGTACCGCGTGGAGCCGTGCGACAGCGGCACAGGGAGCGCGCCGGGGAGGAAGGCGCCGACCATCTCGGTGGTCGAGATCCGACGCCACAGCGTCGCCGCCTCCTCGATCAGGGGCGGTTCGACGTCGTCGACGGTCCATCCGGCCTCGGCGAGCGCGGCGGCGGCGCGGTCGACCGCGGCGGCGACCTGCGGGTCCACGCCCCAGCCGAGCGGGTCCCGCACGACGGCGACCCGCCGGCGGCCGTCGTACGAAGCCGGATGCGGCAGCGTGAGGGCCGCCGGATCGCTGCCGTCGGCGCCGTGCATGATCGTGAAGGCCGCGTCGAGGTCGTCGACGCGCCGGGCGATCGGCCCGTTCACGGCGAAGAGCTGCAGTGACAGCGACACCGGCTCGGTGATGTCGGCCATCGGAGCGGGGATGCGGCCGGCCGACGGGCGCAGCGCGCAGACGCCCGCGGCGTACGCGGGCAGCCGGAGCGAGCCGCCGTAGTCATTGCCGAGGCCGAGTGGCGTCATGCCGGTCGCCACCGCGACCGCGTCGCCGCCGCTCGAGCCGCCGGGCACCCGGAAGGGGTCCCATGGGTTGAGCGTGCGGCCGAACAGGTCGTTGTCGGTGTCCCAGCGCAGGCCCCAGTCGGGCATGTTGCCGCGGCCGATGGGGATCGCGCCCGCCTCGAGCAGGCGGCGGACCATCGTGGCGTCCTTGGCGGGGACCGCCTCCGCCATGAACGGCCAGCCACTGGTGCTCGCCGACCACGTCAGGTCGATGTTCTCTTTCACGGTGAACGGCACGCCAGCGAGAGGTCCGACGGTCTCGCCGGCGTCGAGCGCCGTGTCGATCGCGTCGGCGAGGGCGCGCGCCCGCTCGTGGAACACGACGGTCAGCGCGTTCACGACGGGGTTCATCGCGTCGATGCGGTCCAGGTGGGCGTCGATCACGTCGCGCGCGGTCGTCGAACGCGAGCGCACGGCATCCGCGATCTCGCGCATGCTGAGCTGCCACAGGTCTCGGTCGGTCATCTCTCTCCTCGGGACGTAGGGATGTGGGTGGTCGCGGTCGCGACCGTCGGCAGGGCGGACGTGCGTGCCGGAAGCCGGCGCCGAGGCACCCACCCCGCCCGCGGTATCGAATCGAGCAGGGTGCGCGTGTACTCGGCGTGCGGGCGGTCGAGGACGTCGGCGATCGGCCCCTGCTCGACGACCGCGCCGGACTTCATGACCACGACGTGGTCGCAGAGGCGCCGGACGGTCGTCAGATCGTGCGAGATCATCAGCAGCGCCACGCCGGTGGTGCGACGGATGCCGTCGAGCAGCGTCAGGATCTCGACCTGGGTCGTGACGTCCAGGGCCGAGACCGCCTCGTCGAGCACCAGGATCTCGGGCTCGGCCGCGAGCGCCCGTGCGATCGCGACGCGCTGCCGCTGGCCGCCGGACAGCGAACGCGGTCGCTGCGCCGCGAGCGCGGGTGCGAGCATCACGGCGGCCATGAGCTCGTCGACGCGGGCATCGAGCTCGGCGCGTCCGATGCCGCGCCGATGCACGGCGACCGCCTCCGACAGGCACTGCCCTACGGTCTGGCGGGGGTCGAGCGATTGGTAGGGATCCTGGAACACCATCTGCGCGATCCGCGCCCGGGCCCGCCGATCGGCCGCATGCCGGGCCGGCCGGGTCCAGTCGGCGCCCTTGACGGTGACCGACCCGGCATCCGCCGTCTCGAGACCGCAGATGATCCGAGCGGTCGTCGACTTGCCCGACCCCGACTCGCCGACGATGCCGAGCGAACCGCCGCGAGCGAGCGTGAAGCCGATGTCGTCGACCGCCACGAACTCCTCGCGGCCGCCGCGCGGCGAGCGCACCTGGAAGGTCTTGCGCAGCCCGTCGACCGAGAGCACCGGTTCGTCGGCCTCGACGCGGTCCGCGATCAGGTCGCCGGGCAGGGTCGCCGACAGCAGGCGCTGCGTGTACGGATCCGCGGCATCCTTCCGCATCGTCGCCGCACGAAGGGTCTCGACGGTGCGCCCGTGCTGCATCACCGCGACGCGGTCGCAGACCGCACCGGCCAGCGCCAGGTCGTGCGTGATGAACAGCAGGGCGAGGTCGCGGTGGCGGCGGAGGTCGGCGATCACCGCCATCACCTCCTCCTGCGTGGTGACGTCGAGTGCCGTCGTGATCTCGTCGGCGAGGAGGAGCGGCGGGTCCATGGCCAGGGTCGCCGCGATCATCACGCGCTGCAGCAGGCCGCCCGACAGGTCGCCGGGCCGCTGCCGCATCCGGCGGGCGGGGTCCGGGATGCCGACCTCGGCGAGCAGGTCCTGCGCGCGCCGGTCGGCGGCATCCGGCTTCTCCCCCGCGACGGATACGAGCGCCTCTGTCATGAAGTCGCCGATCGTCCGCAGCGGGTTGAGGTGCGCCCGCGGGGTCTGGAACACCATGCCCAGCCGTCGCGCCCGGATGTCGCGCAGGCGCCGGGCGGGGAGCGTCGAGATGTCCTCGCCGTCGATGCGGATCGTGCCGCCCACGGTGAAGCCCTCGGGAAGGAGCCCGGCCACGGCACGCACCGACAGCGTCTTGCCCGACCCCGACTCGCCGACGAGACCCAGCGCCTCGCCGGCGCGCACCTGCAGCGTGCAGTCGTGCACGAGCGTGCGCGGTTGCTGAGCCTGGCGACGCACGTCGGGCGCCGGCGCGGCGATCGACACCTGATCCAGTTCGAGGACGAGAGCGGTCATCGGTCGGCTCCTTCGGCCCAGGTGGTGACGCGCGCCCCGAGGATGTTCACCGCGAGCACCGTGACGACCACGAGCGCGGCGGGGAACATCGACTGCTCGGGGGCGCCGACGAGCAGCGACGGCTGCCCCGCGGCGATCATCACACCCCAATCGGATGCCGGCGGCTGGGCGCCGAGCCCGAGGAACGAGATCGCGGCCAGGTCGAGCATCGCGTACCCGAAGCCCACCGTCGACTGCGCGAGCACGGCCGGCAGGAGCGCGGGGACGAGGTGGCGGAAGCAGATCGCGAACGATCCGACGCCCTGGATGCGCAGCGCCGCGATATACGGCTTCGAGAGCTCCTGCCGTGCCGAGGCGCGGACCAGCCGCGAAACGATCGGCAGGTACGCGATCGACAGCGCCACGACGGGGGCGATGAGCCCCTTGCCGAACATCGACACCGCGAGCACGGCCAGCACGAGGCCCGGGATGGCGAAGATGACCTCGATGAGCCGAGAGCTCACGCCGTCCACCCATCCGCCGAACCACGCCGACACGATGGCGAGCAGCGTGCCCAGCAGCGAGGAGGCCAGCACGACGAGGATCGGTCCGAAGACGCTCGGGCGGGCGCCGACGAGGACGCGGGACAGGATGTCGCGGCCGAGGTCGTCCGTGCCCATCCAGTGCGCGGGGGACGGCGGACCCGCCACCGGTCCGGCGTAGAGCTGGTTCGGGTCGTACGGGGCGAGCAGCGGACCGAACAGCGCCATCGCCAGGATGACGATCATCACGACGCCGGCAGCGATCAGCAGCGGATCGCGCACGGCCAGGCGACGGGCGAAGGTCGGGACGCGGCCGCCGGCGAGCTGAGCGACGCTCATGCGTTCCTCCTCGGCTTGACGGAATCGGGGTCGATCACGGCGATCGCGATATCGGCCGCCGCGTTGAAGACGACGAACAGGATCACGAGCAGCAGCGAGATCACCTGCACGACCGGCAGGTCCTTGCGGGCGGCCGCCTCGGTCAGCAGCGAGCCGAGCCCGCCGAGACCGAACGCCTGCTCGGCGATCGCGGAGGCGGCGAAGAGCCCTGCGACGGTGGCGCCGGAGATCGCGAGGATCTGCGGCGAGGCGTTGAGGAACACGTGATGGCGGAAGATCCTGGCGCGTGGGATGCCGCGCACGCGGGCCGTGTCGACGTGCTCGGAGTGCAGCTGCCCCACCACGGCACCGCGCGTGATCCTGCTCAGGTACGCGATGTACAGCACCGAGAGCGAGATCGCGGGCAGGGTCAGGTGGTAGAGGTTGTCGAGGAATCCTTCGCCGGCGCCGTACACCGGGAACCAGCCCAGCACGCGGCCGAACACCCAGATCAGCAGGATCGAGACGACGAACGTGGGCAGTGCGACGCCGAACGAGGTGGCGACCAGCACGGCGCGGTCGGTTCTCCGGCCGCGCGTGGCCGCCAGGATGCCGGAGCCGATGCCGAAGACGACGATCAGTACGAGCGTGTACAGCACGAGCAGCAGGGTGATCCCGAAGCGCGGCGCGATGAGCTCGGCCACCGGTGTCTTGTACACGAAGGATGTGCCGAGGTCGCCGCCGAGCACGCCGGTGATCCAGTAGAAGTACTGCACCCACACCGGCTGGTCCAGGTGGTACTCCGCCTTGATGGCCGCGATCATCTCCGGCGTCGGCCGCACACCCCCGGCGAGCGCGACGACCGGGTCGCCGGGGGTGAGCAGGACGGCGGAGAAGATGACGATGCTCGACAGGAACAGGGTGAGCAGCAGCCCTCCGAGCTTGCCCAGCAGCTGCCGGGCCACGCTGGCGTTCATCGTCGTCCCTTTCCGGTGCGCGGTGCCGCGTCGATCACTGGCCGCCGAGGTGCAGCGCCCACGGGCTGGAGTACGCCGCCACCGACGTGACGACGCCGCTCAGCTCATCGGTCAGGAAGGTCGTGTGGTACGAGCCCGCGAGCGTCACCTGGAGCAGGTCGGGCGCGAAGATCTCCTGCGCGCCGACGTAGGCCTGGGCCGCGCCGGTGGCATCCGGCGTGGTGCGCGCGGCCTCGAGCCCCGCGGTGACCTCGGGGTTCGCGTAGCCGGTCCAGTTGAAGATGCCGCCCTGCTCGGCCGGCAGGAGGAACAGCTGCGGGTAGGCGAGCACTCCCGGGGTCTCGGTGTACCCGGTGGTCGCGACGAAGTCGATGTTCTCGCGGGGTCCGGGATCGGGCAGGAAGATCGCGGCGAAGTCCGCCGCCTGACGCTCGTCGATCTCGATCGTCAGGCCGATCTGCCCGGCGGCGCTCTGGATGATCGCCGCCGTCTGCGACAGCTCCTTGTTGCCGGCGGGGATCGCGATGCGCAGGGGCACCGAGGTGTCCTCGCCCGATTCCTCGACGAGCTTCTCCGCAGCCTCGAGGTCGACCTCCGGTGCCGCGAGGGCGTCGTAGCCCGCCTGGTACACGTCGGCCGCTGCCGAGCCCGACCACGAGAACGGTGCGACGAACGTGCTCTGGGGCTGACCCAAGCCCTTCAGCACCGTCGAGATGTACTGCTCGCGGTCGATGGCGAGGCTCAGCGCCTGACGGATCATGGGATTCGCACCGGCGCCGGTGTCACGCGTGGGGCCGAACGAGAACGACGCCGTCGACGGGCCGATGACGAGCCGGCCCGCGTCGGACGACTCGAAGGCGCTGCGGCTGGCCGGCGCCACGTTGAAGGCTCCATCGACCTCGCCCTCCAAGAGGGCGTTGGTGAGGGTCGTGCCGTCGGGGATGAACCGGTAGGTGAGCTTCTTCACCAGCGGTGCGCCGTCCCAGTAGTCCTCGTTGGCGACCGTGACGATCTCGGTTCCGGGGGTCCAGCTCTCGAGCTCGTAGGGTCCCGCGCACATCAGCTCGCCACCGGAGGTGCCGAGCGCCGGCCCCTGGGCCTCGCTCACGGCCTTGCCCAGCACCGCTCCCGCGCCGCCCGCGATGGCCTCGCGGAACGTCGAGTCCGGCGCGACGAAGTGCACGGTCACCTGGTTGTCGCCGGTGATCTCGATGCCGGCTTCCGGCGCGACGAGCACGAAGGCGCCGTAGAAGGCCGAGGTGACGTCCGAGTGATGACGCTCGAGGCTGTACACGACGTCCTCCGGCGTGACCGGCGTGCCGTCCCAGAACGTCACGCCCGGGCGGATGTCGATGACGAACGTCACAGGGTCGACCCAGTCCGCCGACTCGGCGATGCCCGCCTCGACGGTGAAGCCGGGCTGCACGCGCAGCAGGCTGTCGCAGAGGTTGGGCTGGACGAAGTTGTAGTCGGCGCCCGGCACCAGCGAGCGGGGCTCGCCTTCGACGAGCGCCCAGGTGACCTCGTCGACCTCGGTCTCGCCCGCGGGCAGCGCGTCGACGAGTTCGATGGGTGCGGACGTCTCATCGCCGGTCGGCGACGTCTCGACGTCGCGGGGAGTGCATCCTGCGAGCAGCACCAGGGCTGCAGCGGCTGCGACGACCGTGGCGGCCTTGCCTCGGATTCTCATCTCGTTTCCTTTCGGGTCGGTCGAGGGAGATCACTGATCGCGGCGCCATCGCCGCGATAGCCCTCAGGGTAGTACAACACTGTTGTACATCAATGTTGCATTTGTGTTACAGGCCTGAATAGGGTGAGTGTCATGCCCCGGGAGGTAGACGCCGATCAGCGGCTCGCAGACATCGCCGCCGCGACGATCCGCGTCGCGCGATCCGCCGGCTCGCACGCCGTCACGATCCGGTCGGTCGCCCGGGAGCTCGGCGGCTCGACAACGCTCGTCACGAACTACCTGCCCTCGCGCGCCGGCCTGATCATCAACGCGCTCGATCACGGGCGCGACCGCTGGCAGGCGGCGCTGGACGAGACGCTGGCCGCCGCCGCGCCCGAGGACCGCTTCACGGCCGTCATCGAGTGGTCGCTGACGACCGGCCCGGACGAGCCCGTGCTCCGCGCCCTCATCCTCGAGATCGTCGCCAACGCCGACCGCGAGCCCGATCTCCGCACGGCGCTTCACCGCGAGACCGGCGAGTTCCAGCGGCTGCTGCTCGAAGAGGCGCGCACCGCCGGCTTCGCCGACCCCGAGCACGTCGCCGGGCTCGCGTACCTTCTGGTGCGCGGGTCGTACGTCGCGAGCTCGGAGGACCCGGCGCGGTGGGACGAGCCGCAGCTGCGCCAGGTCATCCACGCGACCCTCTCGGCGCAGCCGCGGTCGGCCGACAGCGCTGCGGCGCAGCCGCGGTCGGCAGCTTCCGAGCACGCGTCGGGGTCGCATCAACGCACCACGTAGACCCGGACGCACACCTGGCCGTCCTCGTCGCGCGCGAGTCCGATGAACTGGTGCTCGGCGAGCCAGCGGTGGGGCGCGGCATCCGTCTGGAACACCGGCGCGGTCCGGAAGTAGTACTCCGTCTCGGAGACGTTCTCCCCCGCCTCGACGCGCGCCATCACTTCCGCGGACGCCCGGTAGTAGCCGCGGTTGAGGATGTCGATGACCGCGCCGTCGTCGGCGCGGAGCAGATACCGCGCCTCGAGCTGGGCCGTGCCCGAGCGCTCGACCGCCCAGTCCCCGCCGCCCGGCAGCACTTCGCCGTTGAGCAGCGGGCCGGCGACGGTGCCGCCGGCGATCGGCGTGAAGCTCAGCTCCTCGTCGGCGCTGCGGCCGATGCGGAGGTAGGGGTCGATGTCGACGCGGATCTCGAACGCGAATTCCAGCACGGGTTCGTTCATGGACGGGCCTCCTCGGCTCGGGTGTCGGGCAGAACTGTCAGGTGGACCCGCAGCGGGTCGTCGCCCCCGAGCGTGACGCGCTGCCGGTTGACGGCGGTCACCACGGCGCCCCATGGCTCTTCGCCGGTGCCCGGTTGCGGCAGGAACTCGGGGAAGTCGCTCGAGTGCACGTGCAGGCGGAGGCGATGCCCCGCACGCACGCGGTAGCCCAGCTGCCCGAGGTCGATGTCGACGGGCGTCGGGCGCCCGGCATCGGTCACGTGCACCTGGCCGCGCGCGATGCGCAGCGCCGTGCCGTCGGGTGCCAGGTCGAGCAGGCGCGCGAACACGTCCATCGCCGGACCGTCGGACGACACGGATGCCGCCACCCGCACCGGCCCCGCCAGGTCGACGTCGCGGGCGAACGCGTCGGTGGTGAACGACAGCACATCGGCCCGAGCGCCCAGCGCAGCCTCGTCGGGCTGGAAGAGCAGGAAGGCGAACGCGTTCGGCACGCTGGAAGGCACGAGGTCGTCAGGATCGTGCAGCCACTCGAGCTCGGTCGAGGCATCCGGAGCATCGGGAGACAGCCCGCCGCCCGAGTGGGCGTACAGGGTGCGGGCGGCGGCCTCCCGCGGAGGCCACACGTCGGCCGCGCACATGCCGGGGGTGCCCGCCAGGTTCCAGCTGACCCGCGGGATGTCGGCGGCGCGGCCCCGGCCCCGCAGGAACACCTCGAAGAAGTCCACGGCGGGCTGCAGCATCCGTGGCAGCTCTGCACGGATCTGCTCCTCGCTGCGCTCCTCGACGCGCGCCGTCAGCGGGTCGTCGAGGTAGTACGACTCGTGGTCCATGGACTCGATGCGGAGGAAGTGGTTGAGCGCCCAGGCCGGCCGCTTTTCGATCTCGGCGACGTCGGCCCATGACAGCGGCGCGCAGTTGTCCCACCAGCCGATGGTGTGGAGTGTCGGAACCGGACGCGCGTCGAACGGACTCGCGAACGGGAACCGGGGCAGGTGGACGGCGCGCGGGTACCACTGGTCGTACGAGAGCGAGCGCGAGCCGAGCTCGGCGACCACCTCCTCCGCCTGGGCGCTGAAGGGGCGCCGTGCGGGGTCGAGCTCCCAGAAGTAGGCGTCCTGCGAGTGGAAATAGGTCAGCGGGTAGAGGTAGGTGATCGCCCACTCGACCGGCCGGCTGCGCTCCCCCGGCACCGCGCGCACGGGTTCTCCGAGCATCGTCCCCGTCACCCGCGGCGCGATCGCCTTCAGCGCCGGGTGCTGCGATGCCACCGCGGCCCACTGCGTGTAGCCGTAATAGCTGTCGCCCCACATCGCGACGCGGCCATTCGACCAGCTCTGCGACACGATCCATTCGATCGTGTCGAACCCGTCGTCCACCTCGTTCACGAACAGGAGCGCGTCACCCTCGGAGCGGAACTTGCCGCGGACATCCTGCGCGACCACGCGGTAGCCGTGGTCGGTGAAGTACTCCGCGATCAGCGGGATGAACGTGTACTCGCCGCTCTTGTCGTACGGCAGCCGGATCAGGACCGTGTCGCCGGGCGTCGCGTCGGGATCGGCCGGGGCACCCGGGAGGTACACGTCCGTCGCGAGGCGCGCGCCGTCGCGCATGCGCACCCGCTCTTCGCGGGCGGCAGGGCTGACGGGCGCGGGTCCGACGTGAACGATCTGCGGCACGGATGACTCCTCTTCGAGCGGGGTGAGAGCAACGGTAGGGATTCTGTTGTTGTTAGTCAAGTCTGACTAGACAATAAACTGTCAATCAGAGCGCACTATGGTGCGAGAGGGAGGTATCGATGGCTCGCCCGTCTGTGGCCGAGGAACGCATCCAGCAGATCGTCGACGCGACGATCCGCACAATCGCCGCGCACGGCATCACCGGAGCCAGCCTCGAGCGCATCGCCGAAGAAGCCGGAATGTCGCGGGGGCATGTGCGGCACTTCGTCGGCAATCGCGAGGAGCTGCTGCGCGAGAGCGCGCGCCGGTTCTACTACGAAGACGCCGAGGTTGACTCGATGCTCCCCCGCGGCACCGGCGATGTCAGCAGCGCCCTGGACTTCCTCTTCGGCGACGAGTTCGCCGCGCCCGGCAACGAGAACGCCGTCGTGCTCGGGTTCGTCGAGGCCGCCCGCACCGATCCGGTGCTCGCCGGTCTGCTCGTGTCGGCGTATCAGGGCACGCACCAGGCGCTGGGCGAACTGCTGGCCGCCGAGCATCCTGCCGCCGATGCCGGCGCGTGCGCATCCGTCGCGTACGGCGTCGTCGGCATCGCGCTGCACAACGTCTTCCTGAGCGACATCGCGTCGGCGGCGACCGGCACGGCGACCGCCCGCGCCGCGGCCGAGCGGCTCATCGCAACGCTCGGCTGACCCGCCCGCGAGAGTCCTCGCGCCGTTCCTGGCACACCACCCCTCCGCCAACAGGTCAACCAGGCTTCCACAGGTGGTTGAAACGACTCAACCTCCTGTGGAAGCGCGGTTGACCTGTTGAGCGACCGGTTCGACAGGCAACAGGCAGCCGTGCAGCCCAGGGTCGGAGCCGTCGCGGCCACGGGGTTGTGGACCCTCCGGATCCCGCGCCCGCCCGTGCGGCGTGTCGGCTGCGCGGCATAGTCTCGTCTTATGCGCCGGTCGCGGGAGGCGGAGTCATGAATGCGGATGCCCCGGAGCCGGGGGCATGAGCGGAGCCGGGGGCATGAGCGGAGCGGGGTCGTGAACGGCGCGGGGTCGTGAACGGCGCGGGGTCGTGAACGGCGCGGGGTCGTGAACGGCGCCGTGCCGTCGCCTGCTGCGGCCGGGCCCTGGGTGCTGCACGTGGATCTCGACCAGTTCATCGCGGCGGTCGAGGTGCTGCGTCGGCCGGAGCTCGCCGGCAAGCCCGTCATCGTCGGCGGCCGCGGCGACCCGACCGAGCGCGCGGTCGTCTCGACCGCGTCGTACGAGGCGCGCGAGTTCGGGGTGGGCTCGGGCATGCCGCTGCGGATCGCGGCGAGGAAGGTGCCGGATGCCGTCATCCTGCCGGTCGACGCGCCGCTGTACCTGGCGGCATCCGAAGAGGTCATGGCGACCCTGCGCGACCAGCCCGGCGCCGTCGTGCAGGTGCTCGGGTGGGACGAGGCGTTCGTGGGCGTCGAGTCCGACGACCCCGAGACCTACGCCCGGCGCCTGCAGCAGGACGTGCTCGACCGGACTCGCTTGCACTGCTCCGTGGGCATCGGCGACACGCTCGTGCGGGCAAAGGTCGCGACGGGCTTCGGCAAGCCGCGCGGCACCTTCCGGCTGACCGCCGAGAACTGGCTCGAGGTGATGGGTGAGCGTCCGACGATCGAGCTGTGGGGCGTCGGGTCCAAGGTGTCGAAGCGGCTCGCGCTCCTCGGCATCCGCACCGTCGCCGAGCTCGCCGTCGCGGACGAGACGGCGCTGACCGGCGAGTTCGGGCCGCGGATGGGCCTCTGGTACCGGCAGCTCGGGCGCGGCGACGGCTCTGCTGTCGTCGACGACACTCCCTGGGTCGCCCGCGGGCACAGCAAGGAGACGACGTTCCAGAGCGACATCGTCGACCCCGCCGAGATCGAGGCGGCCGCCGGCAACCTGCTCGACCAGGTGCTGGACGAGGTGGCCGCCGACGACCGGCCCGTCGTCGGCCTCGGGCTCAAGGTGCGCTACGCGCCGTTTCTCACCAAGACCTTCACCAAGAAGATCCCCTCGACCGCCGACCGTGCCGTCGTTCGCGCCCGGACGATGGAGCTCGTCGCCAAGATCGAGCCCGGCCGCCCCATCCGCCTGCTCGGCGTGCGCGCCGAGATGGCGATGCCCGACGACGCGCGCGAAGGGCATACGCCGACGCGCGGCGGGTGGTGAGGCCGGGCGGCTCGGAGTCTCAGAGGCGCGGGTCGATCGCGACGCGCACATCCGCGCCCGCGGCCGCGCGGTCGAGCGCATGGTCGAGCTCCGCCAGCGGGTGCGGCCGGCCGACGAGCTGCGCGAACGGGTAGCGGTGCGCGTGCTCCTCGAGGAACGCGACGGCGCCCGCCAGATCCGCCGGATCGTAGTTGTGGACCCCGCGGACGGTCGTCAGGTTCCGGACCGTGCGCTCCGGGTCCAGCGCGTACGCGGGGCCCGGCGAGACGCTCCCGACGAGGACGACGACGCCTCCGACGCCGATCTCGTCGAGCGCCGACGAGACCGCCGCCGCCGCGCCCGACGCCTCGATCGCGATGTCGAGCTCGCGCGCACGCAGGCGTCGCAGCGCCCGGCCCAGGGCTCCTGGCTCTGCGGGGTCGATCATCGCCGCGGCGCCGAACGACCGCGCGAGCGTGCGCCGGGCCGGGTCGGGGTCGGCGACGATCACGCGGGCGCCGGCGCGCGTCGCGATCGCCGTCGCGGTGAGCCCGATGAGCCCCGCCCCGGTCACCAGCATGGTCGCGCCGTCCACGTCCACGATGTCGCCGGCGCGGTCGACCGCGGCCCACGCGGTCGCGGTCGCGCATGCGGCGGGGGCGAGCACAGCCGCGGGGATCGACTCGCCGACGCGCACGATCGTCGTGCCGGCGCGCAGGTGCACGTGCGTGGCGAAGCCGCCCGAGAGCTCCCAGCGCGCGACGAGCCGCTCGTGACCGTACTTGCGCAGCTCGCGGCACTTCTGCGGCAGGTCCCGTCGGCAGCGGTCGCAGCGCCCGCACGACGCCATGATCGACCACACCACCCGGTCACCGACGCCGATCGCCACGCCGTCGGCGCCGCGAACCTCGTCGAGCACCGCGACCACGCGGCCGACGTACTCGTGGCCGAGCACCAAGGGTGTCGGCGCCTTACGATGCCCCGACACGGTGTGCACGTCCGAGCCGCAGACGGTCGCCAGTTCGAGCTCGACGAGCACGTCGCCGTCACCCAGCCGCACACCGGGGACCGCGATCGCCTCGTGAGGACGACCGGGCCCCAGCCACACCATGGCGGTGGCGGGCGGCGTGAGGCGCACGTCGCGCGAGGCGACCACCGGCGCCACGGCCGCCGACGCCACGTCAGGCGTCGATTCCGAGCAGGGCCGGCAGCGCCGACACGTCGTCGATCACGGCATCCGCGCCCGCGGCGGTCAGAGCGGCCCGGTCATGCGCGCCGGTGAGCACGCCGACGACGAGACCCGCGCCGGCGGCACGGCCGGAGGCGACGTCGCTGGTCGTGTCGCCGACGACGACGACGGATGCCACCGACGACGCCTGCGACCGGATGACCGCCGTCAGCACGAGGTCGGGCGCGGGGCGGCCACGGCCCGCGTCGACGGGCGACAGGGCCGCGTCCACCAGCGCCCGCCAGCCCAGGCTGTCCAGGATCGCGTCACGGGTGGTCGGGGCGAAGCCGGTGGTGAGCACCACCGAAAGGCCTGTCGCCCGCAGCTGCTCGAGCGTCCGCTGCGCTCCGGCGATCGGCTCGACGCCCTCTTCGGCGATGAGGTCGGCGTAGGCGCGCTCGAAGGCCGTCGTCGCGTCGACGGCGCGAGCCGTATCGCCGCCGGCGAGGTGCGTGAAGACGTCGATCTTGGACTGGCCCATCGTGCGTCGCACGTAGTCGAGGGCCTCGGCCCACGGCATCCGTTCGGCGACGCCCGTCTCGTTCGCGGCGCGCTCGAACGCGCGCTCGACCACACCGTCGTCGCGCACCGTCGTTCCCGCCATGTCGAGCACGACGAGCTCGACGGGAACGGTGGGCAGGGAGAGCGTGATGGTCTCGGTGGCGGGGGTGGTCATGGGCGGATTCCTTCCGGGGTGAGGCTGCCGGCGTCGACGCCGAGGCGGGGGGCGAGTGCGGTCTCGGCGAGGCCGAGTCCGGTGGTCATGCCGATGCCGGTGGTCGCGGCGAGCGCGAGCACGCCGGGCTCCGGTTCGGCGACGAGGAAGTCGTCGGGGCCGCTGGCGTACACGCCCTGCCACCGCTCGAGCACCGACGGCTGGGCCCCGAACAGGGCCTCGAACTCCTCGAGCAGCAGTTCGGCGGCAGCTTCGGGCTGGAAGGGCGCGATGCCCACGCCCTTGTAGTGGGTGTCACCGACGATCATCGACCCGTCGGGAAGCTGCGTGTACATCTGGTTGAGGTCGAGCGCCGCGAGGTCGGGACGCTCCGCGTGCAGGCGCTCCCGCACGACGGTCGCTTCGGGCAGCGCCCCGAATCTGCCGTACCGCACCAGCGACCAGCCGGTCAGCAGCGGAGCCGAGACGGATGCCGCTCCCCCGCGCACGCGCAGCATGTCGAGGCCGCACCGCACGACGCCCACGGCCTCGGCGAGGTCCGGAAGGAGCTGGTCGATGTCGTGGTTCACGGCGACGACGACGAGTCCGGCGTCGATGGGACCGCGGGTCGTGTGGACGCGCCCCGTCTCGACGGCACCGACGGAGGTGCGCGAGCGGAACTCGACGCCCAGCGTCTCGAGATGCGCGCGGATGGCGGCCGCCGCCGTGCGCGGGTCGGTCTGCAGATCGGGCATGACCCATGCGCCACCCACCGCCACGCCCGGGCGCACCGACGCCCGCGTCTCGAGTTCGCCGGCGTCGAGGAGCTCGATCCCTCCGGCGCCGGACGCCGCTTCGAGCAGCGCGAGCTCGTCCGCGTGGCGGGCGACGACGAGGGTGCCCGACTCGCGCAGCCAGAACCCCGCGTCGCGGGCGAGGCGCAGCCACAGGGGGCGCGACGCGTCGGCGTATTCGCGGGCGAGGCCGGTCTGCGCGCCGATGCAGAGGTGCCCGAAGTTGCGCACCGTCGCACCGAGCGCCTCGGGGGCGCGCTCGATGACGACCACGCTTTGCCCGCGGCGCACCGCGGCGTACGCGGCGCCCAGCCCGACGATTCCCGCGCCGACGACGGCGACGTCGAATCCACGATTCATCGGAAGACCTTCCTCATCCACATCGCGATCCCCTCGATCACCAGTACTGTCACCAGGATCATCAGCACGATCGCGGTGACCATGCCGTAGTTCGCGCCCTGGCTCGCGTTGAGCAGGTAGTAGCCCACCCCGCCGCCGCCGACGATGCCGAGGATGGTCGCCGCACGGATGTTGGTGTCGAGCAGGTAGAAGGTGTGGCCGACGAGCGCCTGGGCGCCCTGCGGCACCGTGGCGCCGCCGTACACCTGGAGCCGCGTCGCACCGGTGGCGAAGAGGGCGCGCTCGGGCCCGCGGTCGACCTCCTCGAACGAGTCGGCGATGAGCTTGCCCAGCAGGCCCACGCCGCCGACCGCGAGCGCGATCGTGCCGGCCTGCATGCCCAGGCCGGTGATCACGATGAGCACGATCGCGAGGATGATCTCGGGGATGCCGCGGATGCCGACGAGGGCGAAGCGCGCGGCGCCGCGGATGCCGCCGTTCGGCGCGACGTTGCGTGCGGCGAACGAGCCGAGCAGCAGCGAGGCACCGAGGGCGAGCAGCGTGGCGGCGAGCGCGATGGCGATCGTCTCGCGCAGGGCCTCGAACATCACCTCGGCGCCGTACACGCCGAAGGTCGGCGGCCAGAACTGGACCGCCACCGCGGGGATCTTCGCCCAGAACGTCAGGAAGTCGCCCCAGTTGATCTGGCACACCCACACGCCGGCGACCACGACGGCCGCCGCGAGCCAGCCGGCGGCGACGTTGCGCACACGCTCCGACGTCCACGGCCGGCGCAATGCCGTCTGAGGCGAGCGTGCCCACCCAGCGGCCGGTCGCGGGGCGGGACGCCGGGCCGCGGCATCCTGATCCCGCACGAGGCGCCTGCCTACGAGTCTGTCCGCCCACGAGCCGCGGTCGCCGACCCGCCCGAGCATGGCCGCGCGTACGGCGCTCGAGACGATCTCCATCACGACGCACAGCACGAAGATGACGAGCGCGATGCCGAGGCCGAGGCCGTAGTTCAGCGACTTGAACGCGTACGACATCTCGAGGCCGAGGCCGGCCACGCCCACGTAGCCGAGCACCACCGACCCGCGCAGGTTGATGTCGTTGCGGTGCAGCACCGTGGCGACCCACGACGGGAGCACCTGCGGCAGGATGCCGCCGAAGAACTCCTGCATGCGGGTGCCGCCCGCGGCGCGGATGGCGAGGCGCGGGCCCTCGTCGATCTGCTCGATCGCGTCGGCGAACATCTTGGAGATCATGCCGATCGAGTGGATGCCGATCGCGAGGATGCCGGGAAGCGCGCCGAGCGAGAACATCAGCACGAACACCATGGCGAGCACGACGTCGGGGACCGCCCGCGCGAGCACGCCGGCGAAGCGGGCCGCGGCGCGCCAGCCGTTGCCGGGCGTGGTGTTGGATGCGGCGAGGTAGGCGATCGGCACCGACAGCGCTGCGGCCAGCAGGGTACCGGTGAGCACGAGCCCCAGGGTGAGGGCGATGAGCCAGGCCAGTTCGGCGGGCTCGGGGAACGACAGCGAGCCGACGCGGGCGAAGAAGC
This sequence comes from Microbacterium sp. B35-04, assembly GCF_010634885.1. Taxonomy (NCBI): domain Bacteria; kingdom Bacillati; phylum Actinomycetota; class Actinomycetes; order Micrococcales; family Microbacteriaceae; genus Microbacterium; species Microbacterium sp. B35-04. The sequence goes on from NZ_MWLP01000034.1 coordinate 134,394, forward strand.
GCTCGGCGTTGCCCCAGCTGGCGATCATGTCGGCGAGCGAGATCTGCACCTCGCCCAGGGCCGCGACGGAGAGCGCGAGGAGGGCGAGCAGCGTCAGCCCGGCGGCGATGCGCTCCGGCGAGACGCGGCGCTTCGGCGCCCGGTCGAGGAGAGAGGGCGAAGGCTGCGCGAGGCGCGGCCGGTCGACGGTGGTGGTCATCACGCCGGCTCCGCGGCAGCTTCGAGGAGCAGCTCATCCTGCACCGCGCGCAGTTCCGCCGTGCTGGTCGCGACCCGCCCGTAGATCTCCATGACCTGTGTCTTGGACAGGTCGCGGGTCGGCAGGTCGAGGACGACCTGGCCGTGGCGGAGGCCGACGATCCGGTCGGCCCACGAGATCGCGAGGTCGACCTGATGCAGGCTGCACACCACCGTGAGCCCCTCGTCGGCGGCGATCTCGCGGATCAGCGCCATCACCTGGTCGCTCGACTCGGGGTCGAGCGAGGCGACGGGCTCGTCGGCCAGCAGGACGCTCGGGTTCTGCATGAGGGCGCGGGCGATCGCCACGCGCTGCTGCTGGCCACCCGACAGGGTGTCGGCGCGCTGGTAGGCCCGATCGAGCAGCCCGACGCGGTCGAGGTGCCCGAGGGCGGCCAGCCGGCGGGCCTTCGAGTACGACCACAGCCCCAGTCGCGGGCCGCGGACGCCGGCCAGCGACCCGGTCAGCACGTTCTCGAGCACCGTCAGCGACGGCACGAGCTCGAACTGCTGGAAGATGAAGCCGACGCTCGAGCGCAGGGCGCGCAGGCGCCGGCCGGAGAGGCGCGGCACGTCCTCGCCGAGCACCTCGACGGAACCGGAGGTCGGAACCTCGAGCCCGTCGAGGTGCCGCAGCAGGGTGGACTTGCCGGAGCCCGAGAGACCGAGCAGCACGACGATCTCGCCGCGGTCCACGGTGAGCGAGACGCCGTCGAGGGCGGTGGTGGCGCCGAAGCGCTTGACGACACCGTCCAGTCGGACGACCGTCTCGGATGCGGTGGTGTTCATGTCTGCTCGGTCCTCGTCAGCGTGAATCAGCGGGTGGAGGTCAGCCCTGGCACTGGGTGGCGTCGGTCTTCTCGCAGATGTCGCGGATCAGGTCGTAGTACGCGTCGTCGACCGGCTTGGTCTCGAAGAAGACGCTCCGGAACCCGTCCGAGTCGGCGCTGTCGACGCCGCTGGCGATGATGTCGTCGATCGTGACCTCGGCGAGGATGCCGACCAGCTGGTCCTTCACGTCGTCCGGCAGCGTGTTGGAGTACACCAGCGGCGCACCGGGCACCATGGTCTCCTCGATGACGCGCACCTTGTCGGACTTCTCGACCTCGCTGTCCTCCGCGAAGCCGGCCTCGCACTCGACACCCTCACCGGTCTTCTGCACGCTCACGTCGTGCTTGCCCGCGAACACCGGCGTGACGTCGGTCTCGGGGTCGATGCCCTCCTCGAGGAGGTTGTACGACGGGAACAGGTAGCCCGAGGTCGACGACGGGTCGACGAAGCAGACCTTCTTGCCGGCGAAGTCGGCGAGGGACTGGATGTCGCTGGCCGTCGGCACGATCGCCTGCGAGAAGTACCCGGGCTCCTGGCCCTCTTCGGTGACGATGGACGAGATCGGGGTGAGCTCGGCGCCGTTGTTGGTCGCCGTCACGTAGGTGAAGCCCGAGAACGAGGCGACGTCGATCTTGCCGGCGATGGCCGCTTCGATGAGCGCGGCGTAATCGGTGGACTCGTGGTATTCCACGGTCTTGCCGGTCTCCTGCGCGATGTAGTCCATGAGCGGCTGGTAGTTGGTCTCGGTGTCGGCCGAGTCGGGCACGACCCCGAAGACGAGGGTCTCGGCGTCGACCGCGTAGCCGGCGGTCGTGGCGCTGTCTTCTTCAGTGGTGGCACCGGCGGTGCCGGAGCACGCGGACAGACCGAGAGCGAGGAGTGCGGCGCCGGCGAGTGCGATCGACGCGTTCTTTGCACGGAGGTTCATGACAGCCTTTCGGGTGAGGGGAGGGATGAAGAACCTCCAGAACTCTCGCACCCCGGCATTCGAGAAATGTACCTACGTAGGCAATGTTCAAAGGTTGTTCACCTAACTCGACGCCAGAAGAACACTCGGTGCCGCGCCCTCTTCGGAGCTGCGACCCTGAGTAGTATTCCCATGTGGCAGACACGGTATACAAGCTGATCGCAGACGACCTGCGCGGACTCATCGTCAGCGGGCGGCTCGCTCCCGGCGACGATGTGCCGACCGAGGCTGAGCTGGCACAGCGCTGGAACACCTCGCGCGGGCCGATCCGCAACGCTCTCGCCACCCTGCGCCATGAGGGGCTCATCGAGACCACCCGCGGGCGACCGGCTCGCGTCACCGCACGCAAGGCGCACCAGGCCGTCGACGTCTCCATCCCCTTCACACGGTGGGCGCGCGACATCGGGGCGGTTCCCGGTGCGCGCACGCAGGAGGTGAGCCTTCGGCGAGCGGATGCCGAGAAGGCGGCGCTCCTCGGGATCACCGAGGGTGACCTCGTCGTCGACGTCCTGCGCCTGCGATTGCTCGACGGCCGCCTGACCATGCTCGAGCGCCTCACCTACATCGAGCCCGTCGGGCGGGTGCTGTTCGGCGTCGACCTCGACACCGTGTCGATCACCGAGTACCTCGAGGAGCACGGCACGGGCTCGGCCGATGTGGACCACGAGATCGATGCGATCGCGGCGGACGAGACCGACAGCCGCCTGCTCGAGGTGCCGCTCGGTTCCCCCGTCCTGCGCCTTCGGCGCGTCACGCGGGATGCCGCCGGACGCACGTTCGAGGCATCCGACGACCGCTACTTGAGCGATGTGGTGCGGTTCACGGTGTCGGCCTCCGGGCGCTCGCGCCAGGGCGACGCATACGTGCGCCCGCTCGGCAGCGCCTGATCGGTCTCACACAGCGACCAGCGCGATCCCGGCCACGACCACGGCCGACGCGACCAAGCGCGCACCCGGGCGCGCCTCGCGCAGCACGAACGCGCCGAACAGGCTGACCAGCACCACGCTCACCTCGCGCATCGGGGCGACGATGGACACCGGCGCGATCGTGACGGCCGCGAGCACCAGAATGTACGACAGCGGAGACAGGATGCCGAACACCAGCAGTCGCCGCCAGTCCCGTCGCAGCGTCCGCAGGCCTTCGGGAAGACGTCGGCCGAGCAGCGCGGTGAACAGCGGGACCTCGAGGGCGGTGCAGCCGACCATGAAGGCGACCGGCGAGATGCTCCAGGTGCGCAGCGCCTGGGCATCCCACAGCGTGTAGGCGGCGATCGCCGCGCCGGTGAGGAGCCCGAACATGAGGGCGGGATCGAACCGTCCGGCGTGCGTCGAGCTGCCGCGATCGATGAAGCCGATGCCGATCACGCCCACGATGATCGCGGCGACGCCGACGAGCGCGATCGGCGACGGGCGTTCGCCCAGCACCGCGACCGCGATCACCACGGTGATCAGCGGACCGGTCCCCCGTGCGGTCGCGTAGACGGTGGAGAGGTTGCCGACGGCGTAGCCCCGCTGCAGCACCAGCATGTACGCCACGTGCAGTGCGGCCGACACGGCCACGCCGATCGCGAACCCCTGCAGGTCGCCGGCGCCGATCCCTCCGGTCAGCGGCACCACCGGCAGCCACAGCAGGGTGCTCGCGACCGACCCGGCCCACAGGAACGGCAGGCCGGAGCGGCTGGCTCCGTGCGCGATCACGTTCCACGACGCGTGGGCGACGGCGGCGGCGAGGACGAGCAGGATGGCGAGAGTGGACACGCGGGACCCTTCCGATCGCCGCGGGCGCGACGAACAGGGTCCTCCGGGCTTTTGTCCTGTCAGATGACGACCCGCCGCACGGGCGGCGGATCGTGGCGCCGCTCGGACCAGGCGAGCCGAGACTCCGGAACCCTAGGCGCTATCACGATCACCGTAGCAGGCTCCCGGCGGGTGTCCGCAGCGGCGGCGGCGGGCTGCGAGACACCTCGAGGCACGTGAGGGCCCGGCCTTCCGGCCGGGCCCCCGCGTCGCGGCTCAGGCGGCCGCGTTGATCGCCTCGTACAGGTTCTTGAACGAGGTGAGCGCGCTCTGCGACGGGTTCGCCGCCGTGCGCTCGGCCTCACCGGCCTGGATCACGGCGCCGACCGTGGAGTCGGCCGTGCCGTTCCCGTCGGTGTCGACCGGATCGCTCAGCGCGATCGACCCGTCGGCGACGTTGAGCCACAGCGACAGCAGATGCGCGTCGAATTGGTTCTCCGCGTTCTTCGTCTGCTTCGGCCACAGCGCCGACACCGCCTCCGGGATGGTCGTCAGCGGCACCTTCTCGTCGAACACGGCGCTCAGCACCCGCACGACCGAGAGCAGGCACAGCTTCTCGTCCACCGTGTGCAGCGCGTTGCGCTTGTCGCGATAGTCGGTCTGCCACACGCCCAGCGTTCCGGCATCGGTGCTGGTGCCGAGGATCACGACCTGGACATCGTCGGATGCCGAGCCCCCGTCGTCGTCCGACACCTCGACGCCGGTCGTCGCAGCGCACGCGATCGCGTACGTGTGCGGTGCGGCATTCGACACGTCCCGAGGCTGGATGCTCGGGCTCGGGTCTGCGTCGACGGCCGGCGGGTTCACCAGGCTCGTGTGACTGGCCGTCGCGCCGTCACCGTAGTCCCACGCGAACACGAGGTCGTCGCTGCCCGGGTCGGTGCCCCGCGCCTCGAAGGCCACCGGGTCGCCGGCGGTGCCGAACACGATGTCCTGCCCGTTCCACGACGTCGTCGGCGGTCCGGTGATCTCGGCCGTCGGGGCGACGTTGGACACCGTCGCGGTGCCCGCGTCGGAGCCCGCGCCGCCGTCGTTGTCGGTCACGGTGAGCGTGGCCGGGAACGAGCCGTCGTCGCCGTAGACATGCGTCGCCTCGACCGATGTGCCGGTCACGGTGGCGGCCGTCACGGTGCCGTCGCCCCAATCGACGCTGGCCGTGTGCGTGTCGTTCACACCCGGGTCGGCGAAGTGCGCGGCGAGCGTCACGACGTCGTTCTCGTCCGCTGCGGTGACCGTGTCGACCACGACCGCCGGAGCGACGTTGTCGACGTGCAGCGAGAACGAGGTCTCTCCCGTTTCACCCTTGTCGTCCGTCGCGGTGATGGTCACCGTCGCGTCGACGGGTCCGTCCGGGGGCGTGTACGACCACGACCACGTCGAACCGGAGGGCGTCACGGTGCCGATGCTCGCGGTGAGTTCGGTGATGATGCCGTCGGCATCCGTCGCCGTTCCGGAGTTCGTCGCCTGCGACCCCTCGTCGACCATGACCGCCGCGGCATCCGCGGTGACCACGGGGGCCGCGTTCGCCGACTGCAGCGCACCGAACAGGTCGAGGCGCGGCGTCGTGTTCGTCGTCGTCCCGGCAGCGTTCGTGGTGTACGTGATCGGCACACCGGTCGACGTGATGTCGGCCAGCAGGTTCCCGATCGGTCGCGACGGGTAAGCCGACCGCAGCACCGCCAGCGCACCGGCGACGAACGGCGTCGACATGGATGTGCCGCTCTTGCTGCCGTACACGTCGTCGTCGATCGAGGAGTCGATCGACGAGCCCGGAGCCATGACATCGAGGAGCGGACCGCGGTTGCCCGAGTTCGTCGTCGTGTCATCGTCGTTCGTGCGGCCGACGGTGAACGCCGTCGAGATGCAGCCGGGCGCGCCCACCGCGTTGAGGAACGAGTTGTTCCCGGAGGCGATGACGGTCGCGATGCCGGCAGCCAGGTTGCTGTCGATCGCTGCCTTGCGGGCGTCGCCGTCGCAGGCGGACGAGTTGTTGCCGCCGCCGAGGCTCATGTTGCTCGCCACGACGTTCCACGCCGGGTTGGCGGCCGCCTGGCCGCGCACCCAGTCGAGTCCCTGGATCTGGTCCGAGACGAAGGACAGCACGCAGGGTGCCGGGTTGGGTGCGCAGTCGCTCGCGACGTTGACCCGCGTGAACACCTGCACGGCGATGATCTGCGCGTCCGGTGCGACGCCGTTGCCCGGAGGCGAGCCCCCGGCGTCGTCGGCCGAGCTGCCCGCCGCGATGCCCGCGACGTGCGTGCCGTGGTCGCAGATGTTGCCGCCGCCGTTCACACAGGTCGCGTTGTTGTCGCTGTCGATGTCGGCGGAAGTGTCCTCGGTCGTGCCGTCGGGGCAGAGGCTCGCCTCGTCGCCGTCTCCGTCGTCGTCGTCGGGGTCCGAGAAGCAGTGTTGGGCGACGATGCGCGACCCGAAGAACGGGTGATCGGCGTCGATGCCGGTGTCGAGGATCGCGACGGTGGCACCGGCGCCCGTGAAGCCGAGCGCCTGCACGTCATCGCCGTTCACGACTGCCAGCGTGTTGGCCAGTGCCGGCGGATCCGCGAAGTCCTCCACCACGCCGACGACGTGCGGGTTGTGCCGCAGTCCTTTCAGCGCCGGCTCCGGCACCTCCATGATCACGTACGGCATCGTCGCCGTCTTCTTCACATCGGTCGCTCCCCCGGCGACTCCTCGCACGACCTGGTCCGCCGACGCCTTGTGGTCGAGCTGGACGATGACGCGCACCCGATCCGGCGGGGCGGCGTTCGCGGGTGGCGCGAGCGCCAGCACACCGAGCGTCACCGCACAGGCAGCGAGTATCGAGACGATCCTGGACCTCATGATGGTTCCCCCCATCAGTCGGCGCACGCGGTTCCGGGCGCACGCCCGGTGGTACCTCCACCACCGCAGAGGAGGGCAGGGCGACCCCGGTGATACCCGGCCGGACCGGAGGAGGGCACGCGTCGGCGACGCCGGCGCGACCGACCTGGCTCGGCTCAGCGGAAGTCGGCGAGCGCGCGGTGCACCGACGCGACGGCGCTGGAGCCCTCGCCGACCGCCGCGGCGACGCGCTTCATCGAGCCGCGGCGCACGTCGCCCGCCGCGAAGATCCGAGGCACGGACGTCTCGAACGGCAGCGGCTCCCTCCCGAGGCCCTGCCAGCGCTGGAGCGCCTGGACCGACACGTCTGTGCCGGTGCGCAGGAACCCGTCGGGGTCGCGGTCGAGCTCGGCGAGCCATGACGTGGCGGGTTCGGCGCCGATGAAGCAGAAGAGCCCGCGCGCCGCGACATCCCCGACGGAGTCGATGCTCACGCGCTCGAGCGCGGATTCCCCGCCGAGACCCACAACGCGCGAGCCGGTGTGGACGTCGATCCGCGGGTCTTCGAGCAGGCGGTCCACGAGGTACGACGACATCCGACTGCCGAGGTCGGAGCCGCGCACCACCAGGTGCACGGGGCATCCGTTCGCCGCCAGATACAGCGACGCCTGGCCGGCGGAATTGGCGCCGCCCACGACGACGACCGGCGACTCCAGCACCTGGCGGAGCTCCAGCGGCGTCGCGGCGTAGAAGATGCCGGCGCCCTCGAACTCGTTCCACCGCTCCAGATCGAGGGTGCGATACGCGGCGCCGGAGGTGACGATCACGGTGCGCGTGCGGATGAGGCGCCCATCGGTGAGGGCGATGTCGATGTCGTCCCCGACGGGGCGCAGGTCGACCGCCTCGCAGGGCGCATAGACGCGCACCCCGAACTTCAGCGCCTGCAGCGAGGCCTGGCCGATCAGGTCGCCGCCGCTGACCCCGAACGGGAACCCCAGGAAGTTCTCGATCCTCGACGTCGCCGCGGCCTGCCCGCCCGGGGCGACGGCATCCAGCAGCACCGTGTCGAGACCCTCGGACGCGCCGTAGATAGCCGCGGCCAGCCCGGCCGGCCCGCCACCCACCACGACGAGATCCACGACCTCGTCGGCGCGCGCCTGATAGCTCAGCCCCAGGCGCTCGGCGACCGTGCCCGGCGTCGCGCGGGGCATGGGCTCACCCTGGATGAACGCGACGGGAAGGTCGTCGAGGGTGATCCCGTGCTCGCCGAGAACGCCGAGGTCGCCCGGGGCGAGCTCGACCGCCGTGTGGACGAGGTCGAGCCGCTCCGCGAATCTGCGCAGGGCGAGGAAGTCGCGCGACGACCGCGGGCCGACGAGCTTGAGCGTCAGCGCGGCCGGTCCGCGACGGAGCATCTCGCGCCGAGCCCACAGCGCGTGCAGGATGATGTCGCAGAGCTCGTCGTCCTCGGCCATCAGCAGCCGCAGCCGCGCCCGGCTGACGCGCAGCATCCGGCCGGCGCGAGAGGCGCGGGCCGAAAGGAACGCCCCCTGCCCGTTGAGGAGCCCCAGCTCGCCGACGAAGCTGCGCGGACCCATCGTGCCGACCGGCGTCTCGTCGACCCAGCCGAAAGCGACACGCACGATCTCGACCTCGCCGGTGTCGACCAGGATCAGGTCGTAGTCGAGATCACCGGCCCGGAAGAGGTACTCGCCCTCCGCGACGTCATGCGGCTCGCCGAACGTCAGCAGCCGCTGCCACTGCGCCTCCGACAGCACCGGCTTCGTCATCCGTTCGATCTCTCGCTGCTTCGCCGGCGAGATCTCGTGCGCGCTCATCGGTGGATCAGCTCCCGCCAGTCGGCCGGCAGCCTGCCCGCCGGACCCGGCGACGGCTGCGAGTCCGGTCGGGCCACGGGCGGCGCGAGCTCCGGACCGTCCACGTAGTCCGCGTCGACATAGTCCCAGAACCAGCTCTCGCCCGGCTCGAAGCTGCGCACGTAGCGGTGGCCGCTGGTGTGGAAGTGCGCCGTCGCATGCTGCGCCGGCGATGTGTCGCAGCATCCGACCTGTCCGCACACGGCGCACCGCCGCAGGTGCACCCACCAGCCGCCGACCGCGTCGCAGTCGGCGCAGCCCTCGCCCGAAGGCGGCACGATGGGGTCGATCTCATCCAGGCTCATCCGCCTGCCTCTCGTCCGGCGCGTTCCAACGGTGCGATGCTAACGCCCCCGCGAGGTGCGCGGCGGAGATCCGCGATGCCGCCGGTGCCCCGAAGCTCCGGAGTCAGTCGAACGCGGCCGCCGTGTCGCGCGGGTAGGCGCCACCGGCGAGCTTCACGAGCCGCGCGTGGGCGTACTCGCAGACCAGCGCGTGGCGGTAGACCATGCGCGGCACGTCGACGTTCGAGTCCATCCAGAGGCTCATACCGGCGAGCTTCCAATGCCGGAACGTCTCGTCGTCGCACACCAGCGCGAGGATCTCCAAGAACGAGTCGTCGAACCGGATGGAGTGCACCGCGCGGCGGTACTCCTCGACGGTCAGCGCCATCGAGAACGGGATGTTCATGAAGCACAGCGCGGTCTGGATGTCGAGGTTGAGCAGGCGGCGGCGCCGCCGTTCGGCGTCCAAGGGCGGGACGTCGAGCTGCGCGAAGTCGAGGTGCTCGGGCCGGGTCAGCGGGATGCCGTCCAAGGCGATGAGCACGTCGTAGACGTTGACGTCGTGCTCCACCACCGCCGAGTCGCCCAGTCCCGCGAGCGTCTCGGGCCGCAGCGTCACCGGCTCCATCTCGGCCGAGGTGTTCCGGATGATGAAGTTGACCAGATTCGTCTCGATCACGAAGTGCCGGATGAGCAGCTCCACGGCATCCGGCGACACGAACCTGCGGAGGAACCAGACGCACAGGGTGTCCATGGTCCGCAGCGGCATCCAGCGGAAGGGCAGCACGCGTTTGACGATCGAGACGAGTGCGACGAGCACGCGGGAGAGCACGCGCGCGACCGGATAGAGCCAGCGTCGTGACAGCCGCCGCTGGTCGTCGATGATCTGCCGCACCAGCGCGCGGTCGAGCGGCACCGACGGATCGGCGTAGATCGCCTCCCACATGCTGGGGTCGGATCGCACGAACTCCGGCACGTCAGCGATCCAGTTCCTCGAGCTGCAGCGCGTAGAGCCGGGCGACCACCTGCGCGCAGCGGACGATCTCGTCGGCCGCCCGGTCGTCGATCGCACCCGAGGTCAGGATGGCCTCGAGATTCCCGGTGTGCTCGGCGTCGGCATCCTGGTGGTAGCGCATGAAATGCACCTGATTGTCGGCGAGCCCGAGCACCTCCTGGAAGCGGGCCGCCCACCCGGCGGCGCGCTTCGCACCGAGCCCTTCGATGATGAACATCGCCCCCAGCAGCCCGACGGGATTCGGCCGGGCGGCGTAGTGGAACATGTACCCCGAGAGCGCCTCCGAGCCGACGTTCTTCCGTCCGGCGCGCAACTCGTCGAGTGAGCCGCCGATGGCGACGTAGTCGCGCTCGATCATGAGGTAGTCGCGGTGCTCCTCCTCGGCATGGCGGATCGCGGCGGAGCGCAGCTCGAAGTGGTCGATGTCGAAGCTGGCGGCGGCGCGAGAGATCCACGGCGACCCGTCGACCACCTGCTGGCGCAGATTGAAGAGCAGCCGCCGGTAGTCGTCGACCGTCACCGCCCCTTCGGCGAGCCGCGCGAGGAGCGGCACGGCATCGAGACGCTCCTCGAGCTCTACCCAGACGTCGGCGAGCCGCTCGAACAGTGTCTCTGCGCCCCCCGGCGTTGCCGGCTTGGCCGCGGTCGTGCTGGTGCTCATGTCGTTGCTCCTTGCTGTTCCGGTGGGGCGACCACCGTGAGGTGGGCGAAGGCGAACGAGAATCGTCCCGACTCGGGCACCGCGAGCAGCACCGTCTCGCCGGGCGCGAACCGACCGGAGTGCCACGCCTCTTCGAGGGCGATGAAGATGCTCGCCGATCCGGTGTTGCCGCGGGTCTCGAGGTTCGAGAACCAGCGGTCGGTGTCGAGCGTGGGGATGCGGCGGCGCAGCGCCTCGAACGCGACGTCGCGGAACATGTTGGTGCTGTAGTGGCAGATGACGTGGTCGAGGTGCCGCACGTCGACGAGCCCGATGTCGACGAGCCCCTCGAACTGCCGGATGCCGGCATCCGCCAGGTCATCGAGCATCCCCACGTCCTGACGAAGCAGGAACATCCCGGCGGCCTCGGCGTCGGCGATGCCGACGTCCTGCCAGGTGCCGCCCACGACCGGCTCGGGGCCGACCATCCCGGCGCGCATGCACACGTCGTACTCGTGGGCCAGGGAGACGTGCCGCACCCAGTCGACCCGCAGCGAGGGCTTGTCGGGGTGCGGCTGGAACTCCACGATGACGGCGCCGGCGCCGTCCGACAGCATCCATCGGAGGAAGTGGGAGTCCATGCCGGCGCGGATGCCGTCGTAGCGCCGCTGCCGGAGGCTCCGGCTCGGCAGCTCCGAGCCGACGACGGCGGCCCGCGGATGGTCACCGAGCCGGATCTTGCTGACGGCCGCATCGAGCGCGGCGAGGCTCGACGCGCACACGCCCGACGCCGACAGCAGCTGCATCGGCCCACCGCCGAGGCGTCCGTGCACCATTGAGGCGAACCCGGGCACGAGGACGTCGCCCATAGTCGTCGCGCACGCCAGCATGCGGAGGTCGCTCGCATCGATCCCGCGATCGTCGAGCGCGGCGCGGAGCGCCCTCACGGCGAGCTCCTCGTTGAGCTCGGTCGGCTCACCGTGCTCGTCGAGCGCGTAGTGCCGCTGACGGATGCCGTTCGATTCCAGGATGCGGCGGCGGATACGCGCCGTGACGGGATCGTCGCCGCCGAGCCGGGCCGCGATGCCGTCGTTGTCGACGGGCGGACCCGGAAGATACCGGCCGAAGCCGGTGAGGTAGGCAGTCGCCGTTGCGCCCATGGTGACGACATTAGGGCCAGCGACCCTTCTGCCTCGTTCGCCTTCGCATCCGCAATTACCGAGTACACTCATTATTGAGTATAGTTGGTGATATCGAGGTGGACCGCGTCGCCTCGCTGACGAAGAGGAGCACGACAGAGATATGAAGGCGTTCGCCGTTTCTGCATACAAGGGTCCGCTCGAGCAGATCGAGGCGCCGGAACCGCACGTCGGGCGCTCCGACGTGCTCGTCCGCGTGCGCGCCGCCGGGGTCAACGTCCTCGATGAGAAGATCCGGCTCGGGGAGTTCCGGCAGATCCTGCCGCACGCGTTTCCGCTCATCCTTGGCCACGATGTCGCGGGAACGGTGATCAGGGTCGGCGCCGACGTGCGGGGCCTCAAGCCCGGCGACGCGGTCTACGGCCGCGCGGACGACGATCACATCGGCACGTTCGCCGAGCGCATCGCGGTGAACGAAGCCGACCTCGCGATCGCCCCGGTCTCCGTGGACATCGAGGCGGCGGCCTCACTGCCGCTCGTGGCGCTGACGGCGTGGCAGGCTCTGGTGGAGCGCGGTCGGCTGCAACCCGGGCAGAAGGTGCTCGTGCACGGCGGCGCCGGCGGGGTCGGGTCCATCGCGATCCAGCTCGCCAAGCACCTGGGCGCGACCGTCGCCACCACCGTCGGCGCCGCGAATGCACAATTCGTGCGCGATCTCGGCGCCGACATCGTCATCGACTACCGGTCCGAGGACTTCGTGCCGCAGCTCAGCGGCTTCGACCTCGTGCTAGACGGGGTCGGGGGCGAGAACCTGGAGAGGTCGCTGCGCATCCTGAAGCCCGGCGGACGAGCCATCGGCATCGCGGGGCCTCCCGACCCGCAGTTCGCGCGGGATGCCGGACTCAACCCTCTCGTGCGGCTGGCGATCCGCGGGCTCAGCCGGAAGGTGCGCAGGCAAGCGCGAAAGCTCGGCGTCGGCTACGAGTTCCTGTTCATGCACGCCAGCGGCGAGCAGCTGCGCGACATCACCCGACTGGTCGACGAGGGCGTGCTGCGGCCGGTGGTGGGGCGAGTTCTTCCCTTCGACCAGACGGCCGAGGCGCTCCGCCTCGTCGCGGCGGGCGGCTCACGCGGGAAGACGGTGGTGAGCATGCCGTAGCTGCCCTGGTCGGCGCTTGCTGCGGCATCCGTCAGCCCGCCCGTCGTGGCCACAGCAGCGACACCAGGCCGGCCAGGAGCGCCACGGCCGCCATGAACCAATAGCCCGAAGCGAAGGCGGCGAACCCGGGAGCCACGAGGGCCGCCGCCGCCACGCTCGACACGGCGGAAACCCCCGCGGCAGCACCGAACTCGTGGAAGGTGCTCAGCGCGCCCGACGCGACACCGGCTTCGGCCGGCTCGACAGCGGAGAACATGCTGCCCGACGCCGCGACGAACACCGCGCCCACACCGAAGCCCGCCACGCTGGTGCCGACGATCAGCACCGTCATGGAGAAGATCCCCGCCGCTGCCGCGAGTCCTGCGGCGGTGATGAGCAGCCCCGCCACCGAGACCGTCCGCACGCCCCACCGTGGGATGATGCGGCCGCCGAGCGTGGCACCGAGGATGGTGCCTGCGGCGACAGGCAGGAACGACAGCCCGGTCTCCAGCGCGCTGAATCCATGGAGGTGCTGGAGCGAGAACGAGCCGAGGAAGAAGACCGAGATCATCAGGGCGGCCGCGACGAAGATCAGCCCCAGCCCGCGCAGCACCGGTGCTCGCCTGAGCATCGCCGGTTCGATGAGCGGGGCTGCGACGGTGCGGATCCGCCATGCGAAGGTCGCGTATCCCACCAGCGCGGCGCCGGTCGCGATCAGGGTGGAGGCGCTCAACCAGCCCTCGTCGCCGGCCGTGGCGAGGCCGTACACCGCGGCGCCCGTCGCGGCCGTCACCAGCGCCGCGCCGACCACGTCGAGGCGGCCGCCCGATCCCGGCAGCGGTCGGACCGACCTCACCAGACCGATGAACAGCAGGATGCCGACGGGCACATTGACGAAGAACACCCACGGCCAGCCCGGCCCGGCGGTCAGCAGGCCACCGAGCAGCACGCCGATCGCGGCGCCCGCGCCGCCGAGGGCAGACCACACGCCCAGGGCGCGGGTCAGCTCCGCACCTGCGAACGTCCGCACGATCACCGACAGTGCCGCGGGCGACATCGCCGCCGCTCCCACGCCCTGGAGCGCGCGGGCGAGCAGCAGCATCTCACCACTGCCCGCCAGTCCGGCGAGCAGCGAGGCGGCGACGAACACCGCCAGGCCCGCCAGCACCACGCGGCGCGGCCCGAGGATGTCGGCGGCCTTGCCGCCGAGCAGCATCAAGCCACCGAAGACGAGGGCGTAGATGCTCGCGACCCATGCGACGGTAGTCCGGTCCAGCCCGAGATCGGCCCGCATGTCGGGCAGCGCGATCGCGACGACCGTGACGTCGACGATCAGCATCAGCTGCGCCACGCCCAGCAGGGCGAGGATGCGCCAGCGGGACGGATCGGCGGCGGGGAGGGCCTTCGCGGCCGCGGAATCTGAGGTGTGCACGACGACAACCCTTCATAAATCGAACAGCATTGTATGAGTACGGTAAACCGTACACACGTGTTCGACAAGAGGCGCTGTGCGCTGCCTCAAGCAGGGCAGGCACCTCGCGCTCGGCGCGCCGAGCATGGCAGACCGCGGCGACCCCATTCGGGGCCGCCGGGCGCGAGCCGATGGATCGGATCAGACGGCGAGCGCGGCCAGGCTCGTGTCGCGCACCAGAGCGGGCGCCTCCTCGGCGGTGATCTCGCCGCGATGAACGGCTGCCGACGCCCCGTGCAGGATCGCCTGAATGACACTGATCTGCCAGTCGATGGGCATGTCGGGGCGGAACTCGCCGGCGTCGCGTCCGCGCTCGAGCAGTGCCCGCACGCGGACCGCGGGCTCGTCGTGGGCGCGGCGGATCTGCTCGGGGGGCAGTGCTTGAGACGCCGCGACGACGACGGCACCGAACCGATGGGTCAGATGCCAGGTGGCCTCGAGCAGGCGACCGAGAGCTTCGCGAGGGTCGCCGTCGAGGTCGAGACCCGCCAGCGCCTCCTCGGTCTGCGCGATCGCGCGGTCCACGACCTCGCGGATGAGGGTGGACCGAGAGTCGAAGTGACCGTAGAGCGTCACCCGTCCGACGTTCGCAGCCTTGGCGATGTCGTTGATGCTCGCGTCGGGGTCGACGGCGAGGAGCCTCGTGGCGGCGGCGATGATCGCCTCGATGTTGCGCACGGCGTCCGCCCGCTTCGTCCGATCCGGGGAGGACGCACCCGCAGGTTCAGCGACCTTCGCTCCCGCTGCGGCCACGATGCCCTCCTAAATCAGACAGTCACGTGCACTTTAGCCTGCTGGCGCGTCGCCATAGGGTCGTTCACCGGGGGGGGCTGGGAAAGGCTTCCAATAACTCGAACACTGGCGTACAGTTTAATAACTCGTATATTGGTGTTCAAAAAAAGAGGATTCGAGATGGATGCCGTCCTCACGCATGAATCGCCCGACCGTGCACAGCCACCCCGACGTGCAGGTGGGTGGTGGCAGGTGGCATGGCCCATCGCACTCGCGGTGCTGGTGGCCGCCGCCACCGCATACGGGCTGACTGATGGCCGCGATGTCGCCCCGGTGGTCGCGGCATCCGGTCTCGTCTATCTCGCTGCAGCCGCCACGCAGCGGCGGTGGGCGGCGTGGGTGGCCTTCGGCATCGCGTTCGCTCTCATCTCGCTGGATAAGTTCGCAGATCTGGATGCCATGCCGTGGCTGCTGGTGCTGGCCGGAGTGCTGGTCGTCGGAGGACCCGCCTCCCGCCGCGCCCATCCCTGGTGGGCACTGCCGTTGCAGACGGCGGCGATGCTCGTGCTCGGCGCGACCGCCGTGCTGGCCCTGCGGCTCGAGCCGACCGTCGGCGGCCTGCTGGTCGCGGCCGCACTGCTCGGCCACGCAGCGTGGGACGTTCACCACCATCGCACCGGACGCGTCGTCGACCATGGGCTCGCGCGCTTCTGCGCGGTGCTCGACGTCGTGGTCGCGGTCCTCGTCGGCATCGTCACCCTCACCGCATGACGACCGCCGAGGCAGCGCGCCGGAGGGTGCTGCGGATCACCACCCACGCCGGAGTGCTGCTGCGCCGGCCGCGCGAAGCCGACGCCGCGGGCGTTTTCGCCGCCCACGGCGACCCTGCCGTCTACCGCTACGACCCGCAGGAGACCCACGCCGACGTCGAGCAGTCCGCGCGGTTCCTGGTGCCGATACTCGACCACTGGGCGGAGCACGGGTTCGGCTACTGGGCGGCACTCCTCCCAGCTGCGGACTGGCCGGATGGCGTGCGCGGCGCCGACGTCGCCGACGGCGCCCGGGTATTCGCCGGTCTCGGCGGCATCCGGCATCACATCCTGGATGGCCTGCCGGTGCTCAATGTCTACTATCGCTTCGCGCCGGCGGCACAGGGGCGAGGACTGGCGCGCATCGTCGTGGAGCAGTCGTTGGCGCTGGCGCCCCTCCTCGCGCCGGGCACCGACGTCGTGGTGCGCACCCGCCCGGCGAACGCCGTCGCACGCCATGTCGCCGAACGCGCCGGCTTCATCGACGAGGGTCTGGAGCCCGGCACCACCGACATGCAGCTGCTGCGCCACCGCTTCTGACGGCCGCGTCACCGGGACGGACGCCGAGCGGGATCGCGAAGCGGGTCCGCGGGTGCGATCAGCGGTGGGAGGATCGGTAGTCGCTGACAAGAAGGAGCAATCATGAGTGCACCCACCGTCGTCCTCGTCCACGGAGCGTTCGCCGAATCGGCCAGCTGGAGCGGCGTCATCGCCGCCCTGCAGAGCCGCGGCGTCAACGCGATCGCGACCGCGAACCCGCTGCGCAGCGTTACGACCGACGCCTCGAACGTGCGCAGCGCCGTCGAGTCGATCGGCGGCCCTGTGCTGCTCGTCGGCCACTCGTACGGTGGCGCCGTCATCACGGAAGCCGCCGTCGGCAGCGACGCGGTCGCGGGTCTCGTCTACGTCGCCGCGTTCGCCCCGGACCACGGCGAGACCGCCCTCGGTCTGACCGGCCAGTTCCCGGGCAGCACGCTGGGCGAGACCGTCCGCGCGTACCCGCTGGGCGACGGCACGAACGACCTGATCGTCGACCGCGAGCTGTTCCCGAACCAGTTCGCGGGCGATGTTCCGCTCGAGGACGCCAAGATCGCCGCGGCGACCCAGCGCGCCATCCGCGACTTCGCCCTCGGCGAGCCGCAGCCCGCCGAGACGCCGGCGTGGAAGACCCTCCCGTCGTGGTTCGTCTTCGGCACCGGCGACAAGAACATCCCCGCCGAAGGACTTCGCTTCATGGCCGACCGCGCCGGTTCGCTCAAGACCGTGGAGATCGAGGGAGCGTCCCACTCGGTGATGGTCTCGAACCCCGACGCCGTCGCCGACCTGATCCAGGACGCGCTCGCCCACCTGTCCTGAGCCGCACGTGACGGCGGGATCCGCCCCGGCGGATCCCGCCGTCAGCCGATCGATCGATCACCGGCGCAGCCGCTGCGTCCTCGAGACGGAGCCGATCGCTGGATGTGCCCGCGCCCGCCTCGCGGGAGCGTCGAAGCATGGCACAGAACGACTACTTCTCCACCGGCGAAGGCCGGGGTGCACCGCTCGACGGCGCGGCCCTTCTCACCCGTCGGCTCGCGGCACCGCTCGACAGATTCACGAAGGTGCTCTCCCGCCGACGGCGCACACCGGTGCTGACCAACGAAGAGCACCATCGGCTGCGGCTCGCCGAGAAGGACCGGCGCGAACGCGAGTACGCAGCGCTGATGCGGCTTCTGGCGACGACGTTCGGAGCCCTGCGATGATGCGCCGGCTCTCGCCGGCTGAGCGCGCATCAACCGAACGGTGGAGCGTGGAATCATCCGGCGCCGCCCGCCTTCTCAGCCGACCTGGTGACGCGAGGGCGGGCAGGGCGCGCCAGCCTGAGATCATGCCCGTCGCCCAGATCGCCGGACTCCGCAAGGGGTACGCCGGCCGCACCGTGCTCGACGATGTGACGTTCACCGTGGAACGCGGGGAGATCTTCGGCATCCTTGGGCCCAACGGTGCCGGAAAGACGACGATCGTCGAGATCCTGGAGGGACTTCGCCGTCCTGATGCGGGGTCGGTGCGCGTGCTCGGGATGAACCCGTGGAAGGAGCGGCGCCGGCTGAGCGAGTCCATCGGGGTGCAGCTTCAGAGCGCCCAGCTGCCCGACAACATCACGGTGGCTGAGGCGCTGCGGTTGTACGCCTCGTTCTACGCGCGCCCGACGGACTGGCGCGTGCTTCTCGAGGAGTGGGATCTCGTCCGTCTCCGCTCGGTGCGGTACGCGAAGCTCTCCGGGGGCGAGCGCCAGCGATTGATGATCGCGCTGGCTCTCGTCGGGCAGCCCGAGGTCGTGTTCCTCGACGAGCTCACCACGGGGCTCGATCCGAACGCGCGTCACGCGACCTGGGAACTCGTGCGCCGGCTGCGCGACACCGGCGTGACTGTCGTGATCGTGTCGCACCTCATGGACGAGGTCGAGTATCTGTGCGATCGGGTCGCCATCCTCGACGGCGGAGTGATCGTCGCGGTCGGCTCACCCGCCATGCTCACCGCTCGGCTGGGCGGCGAGAGGACGATGCGCTTCGTGCTCGCCGGGGGCGCGTCCACCACCCCCGACATGGACTTCCTCCACGGGCTGCCCGGTGTGATGAACGTGCGGCGCCTCGGCCGCTCGGTGACCGTCACCGGAAGCCGGGACCTCGCTGCGCGCGTGGAGGCCGCGCTCGCCGAGCACGAGGTGCCGATCACCGATGTACGCGTCTCCGACACGACGCTCGAGGATGCCTTCATGTCACTGGCCGACCGGTCGAGCGACGGAGGTGCTTCCTGATGTCAACGATGGCGCGGCGCGATGCCCCCTCCCCCGTGTCCGCGACCGCCACTCTCGCAGCGATCGAGGGGAGGCTGCTCCTCCGAGATCCGGCATCCCTCTTCACCGTCGCGATCCCGGTCTTCCTCCTCGTCGTGTTCGGCGCGTCCAGCAGGGCGGGCGCGACGGCGGTGCTGCCGACCACCCTCGCGACGGCGATCGGCCTGTTCGGGCTGTACCTCGTGCCGACCACCCTCGCGACGTACCGGGAGCGGGGCATCCTGCGTCGGCTCTCGGTGACTCCCCTGTCGCCCGCGCGTCTGCTCGGCGTGCAGCTCTTGTTGCAGACGGTGCTCGCAGTGGCGAGCTGCACCCTCCTCGTCGCGGTGGGAGCGGCGATGGGGGCGGCGCTCCCGGTCGACGTGGTGGCATTCGCAGCCGCCGTCGTCCTGGGGCTCGCGTGTCTTCTCTCCTGCGGTCTCCTGATCGGCGCCGTCGCCCCGAACGGCCGTGCGGCCAACGGCATCGGCGTGCTGCTCTACTTCCCGCTGGCGTACCTCGGGGGTCTCATCCTTCCTCCGCCACTCATGCCTCCCGCCGTTCTCGCGATCGGGGCGTTCACTCCCCTGGGGGCCCTTCGCGACGCACTGGCCGCAGCCTGGGACGGCGGCGGCAGCGCGCTGTCGCTCGGGGTGATGGCCGCGTACGCTGTCTGCGTCAGCCTCGCCGCCGTCATACTGTTCCGCTGGGAGTGATCGCGATCCCGCAGTCGAGCAAGCTCGAAGAGCGCCACAACCGCATCGAACGGATGCTGGCCGTGGCGCCCTACGTGCTGCTGCTCGTGCCGACCGTCGTGACGACGGTGCTCGGCGCCGAGTGGCCTGACGGCCTCATCACCCTGGGCGTCGCGGCGGTCGCGGCGCTCTGGTTGTGGCTCATGGCGACACGACGCGAACCCGGAGTGATCTTCTTCGTCGGGCTCCTCGTGCTGATCGCGATCCTGGGGTGGCGCAACCCCTGGTTCGCCGGCCTGTTCGGCTTCACGGGCTACCTCTACGCCTGGACGGTGCTCCGGGGCGCGTGGCGCTATGTGGGGGTCACCCTCACGGCGATGATCAACGTCGCCGCTCTCATGGGCGATGTTCTCGGCACTCCGCTCCAGTTCGCCGCGTATGTGTCGTTCGTGGTGCTGACCGTGCCGCTCGTGGTCCTCTTCAGCATGCTGGGCGACGTGACGGCGGAGCGCAGCGCCGCGTATCAGCAGACGGTGACCCAGCTGCAGGACGTGATCGCCGAAAACGCGGAGCTGCATGAGCGGCTGGTCGCTCAGGCCCGCGAGGCCGGCATCCGCGAGGAGAGGCAGCGCATGGCGCGCGAGATCCACGACACGCTCGCCCAGGGATTCGCCGGCATCGCGACGCAGCTGCAGGCCGCGCAGCGCGCCGGAATCGCGGGCGACGACCTCGCCTGGCGTCACCACCTCGACCACGCGATCCGGCTCACGCGCGACGGACTGGAGGAGGCCCGGCGCTCGGTCCGCGCGATCGGCCCCGCACAGCTCGATGCGACGCTGCTGCCCGACGCCGTGGCCGCGATCGCGGCGGAGTGGAGCGATCGGAACGGCGTCCGCGCGACGGTGTCGGTGACGGGCGACACGCGCCCCCTGCATCCGGAGGTCGAGGCCACCGTGGTGCGAATCGCGCAGGAGGCGCTCTCGAACTCGGCCAAGCACGCGGACGCCAGCCGCGTGGGTGTCACCCTTTCGTATATGGACGATCAAGTGGCCCTCGACATCCGCGACGATGGCGTGGGATTCGATGCGGCGCAGAACTCCGGCGACGGGCGTTTCGGTCTCACGTCCATGCGGCAGCGCGTGGCTCGGCTGGGCGGGGACCTCGAGGTCGAATCCTCGATCGGCTCCGGCACGGCGATCTCGGCCACCCTGCCCGCCATCGGCGCGCGCACCTCGGAGGAGGGCTCGCATGCCTGACGTCGCCATCCGCCTGCTGATCGCCGACGACCACCCGGTCGTCCGGGACGGACTCCGGGGCATGTTCGCGGGCGACCCGCGATTCGACGTGGTGGGTGAGGCGAGCGACGGCGCTCATGCCGTCGAGCTCGCGCGCGCGCTCGACCCCGACGTCGTGCTGATGGATCTGCGGATGCCGCGTCTGGACGGTGTCAGTGCGATCCGGCGCCTGCGCGAGCTCGGGATCACGGCTCGCGTGCTGGTGCTGACGACCTTCGACACCGACAGTGAAGTGCTGCCCGCGGTCGAGGCGGGCGCGACGGGCTACCTCCTCAAAGACGCCCCGATCGACGACTTGAAGCGGGCCGTCGAAGCGTCGGCGCGAGGCGAGTCGGTGCTCTCGCCCACCATCGCCACCCGGCTCATGCACCAGGTGAGGGAGCCCGGATCGCCGATCAGCGATCGCGAACTGGAGGTGCTCTCGCTCATCGCCCAGGGCCGATCGAACAGAGAGGTGGCGGCAGAGCTCTTCATCAGCGAGGCGACCGTCAAGACGCATCTCCTCCACGTGTACGACAAGCTCGGCGTCAACGATCGCGCCGCCGCGGTCGCGGTGGGATTCCAGCGGGGGCTGCTGACGTGACCGCGCGGCTCGGCCTCGGTCTCACCGGGAGCTCGAGGTTCGTCGCTTCAGTTGTCGCGCCCTGCCTCAGCGGAACGGGAGAACGGCATCCGCCGAGGACCCCTGCGGCCGGCGAGGAAGTCGGCGGCGAGGTGGGCACATTCCTCCGGGTGCTCGTGCAGGAGGAGGTGCGTGGCGCCCGGCAGCACCGCGAGGTGGCCGTCCGGGAGCCCGCGGTACAGCTCGATCGTGTGCTCGAGGGCGACGAGGTCGTCGTCGGCTGCGGCCACCAGTGCCGGACAGGTGATGCGGCCGAGGTCGCTCGCCGTCAATGGCGCTTCGTCGCGGGCGGCGGCCGCGATCTTGGCGGCGACGACGGGGAAGTGGTCGAGTCCGTCCGGCGAGACCTCGCCGTAGGCGTGCACGATCTCGGCCGGCCAGTCAGCCGTCGCAGCGGGCCGGACGAGGAGTCCGTCCGCATCGAACCACCCGCTGAAGAGCACGAGCGCGGCCACCAGCTCCGGTCGGCGCGCGGCGACCCGCAGCGCCACCGCAGCGCCGGCGCTGTATCCGACGACGGCCACCGGACCTCCCGCGACCGCCTCGATGAAGCGGATCGAGTCCGCCGCCATCACCTCCAGAGTCAGCGGCCCGTCGACATCCGCCGTGCGACCGTGCCCGCGTCGATCGAGCAGGAGCAGCCGATACTCCGATCGGAGCGCCGCCAGATTGTCTTCGAAATCGCGGGAGTCGCTGAATCCTCCGTGCATCATCAGGACGGTGGGACCGGCGCCGCGCTCCTCGAACCAGAGGTCGACGTCGCCGAGCGGAAGACGGCTGCTCCTGCTCATCGTCAGCTCCACATCGCGACCGTTGCGACGATGGCGGTGACGCCGACCACGACGTCGATGACGATGCACGCCTCGGCGAACCATGGCCACACCACCACGTTCCTGCGATGAAGCACGACATCCCAACCCGCGTGCAGCAGCCAGCCGATCCCGATGAGGATGCCGGCGGCCTCAGGGGTGACGAACACGGCGAGTGTCGCGAGAGCCGCATAGGCCAACGCGCCGGCGGCGTGGAGCGTGAGCAGTCGTCGATCGCGGAACTGGCGACGAACGAGACCGATGACGAGATACTCGGCGCCGAGGACGACGAGCGCCCAGGGCGGCGCGACGTCGGGGTGCAGGATCTCACCGAACGTGAGCAGCAGCGCGAGGAGCGTCGGCCACCGACGCGAGAGACGACGGAGACGGATGCCGGAGTCGGGCGCTTCCGCGATCGGCCGGCTGCGTCCGGACGCCAGATCGCCGGGCAGGATGGCGACGAGCAGCGCGATCGCAGGGACGACGAGCACATGGCCGAGGAGCACGGCCGTCGGACCGGAGATCCCGCCAAGCCAGAACGGCAGGAGCGGCAGGGCGAAGGCGGCGCCCGTGACGATCACCATGCCGAGGATGGAGCGGTTCGAGCGGCCGCGCGCGAGCATCCAGACGGCGGTGCCCGCGCAGACATCGAAAGTCATGACGACGGCGACACCGGCGGGTTGGGCGAGCACGGACGACCGCCCGAGGAGACTCAGCACGAGCGCGGTGATCTGGTCGACGAGGACCATCGACACCGTCGCGGCGGTGAGGAGCTCGAGGGCGCCGAGGAGCGCCCCGCGGAACGGAGTGGTACGGGCGCCGTCGCGGCGCCTCGGGAGTGCGGATGCGGAGAAGAGCGGTGTGGACATGACCCCAGGGTCCGTCGGACCGGCGATCGGTCCTACGGGAGCGATGCACGCGATTCCGTGGGCATCGCACGGTCGGAACGTGCATCCGCCGACGGAGAATCGGTCGATATGGGCATCGCGTCGCACGGCGGACTCGACGACCGTCGGTTGGTCAGGGCTCGTGCACTCACTCTCGCGTGGCTGGCGGGCGCCGTCGTGACCAGCGTGCTCATGCCGGGCGTGGGAGTGATCCGAGAGCCGCGGCCGACGTGGATCGTGCTGGGATCGATCGGCACGCTGTGCTTCGCCGTCACGCAGGCGGGAGTGCTCTACGGGGCTGTGGCGCCCGGCGGAGTGCGGGGCAGACCGGGATGGACCGCGGCGTTCGTCATCGCCACCGGGCTGTCGATCGCACTGGTGGGACCGGTGGCGGCGGGGAGCTGGCAGTCGTGGGCATGGATCGGTGCGGCGGTCGTGGGGACGCTTCCCGTCCTGCTGCGACCGCGATGGGTCGTGGTCGCCGCCGCGGCCGTGTGCGTCATCGGCGCGGCCGTCGCCTCACTCACCGGCGGGCAGGCCCGACAGGCGCTGGTCATCGTCGCAGTGATCGGCGCCGGCTTGGCCGTCGTCAACGTCAGCGTGCTCTGGCTCTGGCGCGTGATCGCGGATGCGCAGGCGGGCCGCGAGGCGATCGCCGCGCTCGCCGTCAGCGAGGAGCGGCTCCGGTTCGCCCGTGAGGTGCACGACATCCTCGGTCACACCCTCACCGTCATCGCCCTGAAGGCCGAGCTGCTCGAGCGCCGCACGTCGGCGGCGCGCCCGGCGCCGCCGGACGCCGCAGGGGGCACCGACGGCGTTCGGGACTCGAGTGAAGCGGCCGAGATCCGGCGTCTGGCCGCCTCCGCCCTCGAAGAGATGCGGGCCGCGGTCGCCGGCTCGCGATACGTGGAGCTGGCTGACGAGATCGACGCCCTGCGCCGCGTGCTCGAGGGCTCGGGAGTGCGGTGCACGGTTCGTGTCGAGGGCGATCCGGCAGGACGACGCCTCGCGACTCTCGCACCGATCGCTCGGGAGGCCGTGACGAATGTGCTGCGGCACAGCCGCGCCTCCTGGTGCGAGATCGCGCTGATGACCGTCGACCACCGAACCGTGCTGGTGGTGCGCAACGACGGCGCCGCGCACGGCGCGACGCACCGCGATTCCGCCAGCGGAGGCCTCGCCGGAGTCCGCGAGCGGCTTCGGGAGGCGGGCGGCGTGCTGACGATCGTCCAGGACGACGACACGTTCGAGCTGCGTGCAGAGCTGGGAGGGGCGGCGTGATCCGCGTGCTGCTCGCGGACGACGAGGATCTGATCCGCACCGCGCTGGCGCTGCTGCTCGACCTGGAGCCCGATATCGAGGTCGTCGCGCAGGCCAGTGACGGTCGGTCCGCCATCGAGTCGGCGCTGCGGCACCGCCCGGATGTCGCCGTGATGGACCTCGAGATGCCGGTACTCGATGGCATGCAGGCCGCTGCCGAACTCGAGCGGGTGCGACCCGAATGCGCGACCGTGATCCTCACGGGCCGTGGCCGCCCCGTGCACATGGCGGCCGCGCTTCGCGCCGGGGCGCGCGCCTTCGTCGTGAAGGGTGCTCAGGCCTCGACGCTCGCGGATGTGATCCGGCGCGTCCACGAGGGCGGGCGCTACGTCGATCCTGTGCTGGCGGCGGAGGCGCTGACGATCCCGGCGTCTCCGCTGACGGAGCGCGAGACGGAGGTCCTTCAGCTCACCGGAGAGGGCCTTGACGTCGGCGGTGTCGCGGCACGCCTGCACCTTGCCCGGGGCACCGTCCGCAACCTGCTCATCTCGGTCCGCCTGAAGCTGGATGCGGCGAGCTCCCACGACGCCGCTCGCATCGGCCGTGATGCCGGGTGGATCCGCTGATCCACCGGGTCGACCGACGTCGGTCACCCGCGTCCCCCGGAGCCCCGAGCCGTGGGCGTCAGACGTTGCGCCGCTTGACAGCGATGGCCGCGACCACCAGCCAGACGGCCGTCCACAGCACGGTGGTGAGGGTGAGCGTGAGCGGATCGAGTTGGCCATCCTCGCTCGTGAGGGAGGCGAGCGTGGTGAGGGATGATCCGGGGATGGTCTTCCCGATCAGGTTCACGGCACCGACGGGGATGAGGCCGAGGATCAGGGGCACCAGGTAGAAGAAGCCGAGGACGACTCCCAGGGCACCGATCGAGGAGCGGACGATCAGGCCGGCGGCGACGCCGATCAGCGCGCCGCACGTTTCCGCGAGGGCGAGATCGAGCAGGACCCGGATCACCTCCGGCGACCACGCGTCCAGTCCTCCGCCTCTCAGGACGTCGGCAAGGGCGAACGTGCCGACGGAGGTGACCAGGGACACGGCAAGGGCGATCGCCGCGACGAGCGTGTACTTCGCGAGCACCACGGGTGTTCGCGCGGGAACGACGCTGTATGTCTGGACCGCGGCGTTGCTCTCATAGTCGGAGGTCGCCGTCATGATCCCGACGAGGATGAGGATGATGAACGTCGCGAACGAGGACGGCGTCGCGGTGTCCAGGACTGCGGCCGCATCGACGGGTCCCGACGCCGCGGACGCCCAGATGAGGGTGATCAGGAACGGTGCGACGAGGGCGGCGCCGATCAGCCACTTCGTGGCGCGCAGCCCGGCGAGCTTGATCCCCTCCGATCGGATGGCGCGCGCGAGCGTCACGGGATTGTCGCGAGCGGTCTGGGCGACACTCATCGCGACTCCTTGTCGGCCGGCTGGCCCGCGGCGAACTGCTGTTCGCCCTCGGTCAGCGAGAGGAACGCGTCTTCCAGGGAGCCCTGCTGTGAGACGAGCTGGTGCAGGGGGATCGCGTGAGCTGCGGCGAGGTCTCCGATCGCCTCAGCGGTGATGTCCGTGAGCACCAGTGCGCCGTCGGGTGCCGTGCTCTCCACCCGCCCACCGTTCGCGGTGACGATGGCGGCCAGGTCAGGGCTGCGCGGCGAGCGGACGAGGACCGAGGAGCGGGTGGCGTGCGCGATGACGTCCGCGATGGGCCCGTCCGTGATGACACGCCCTCTGCCCATCACGATGACCCGGTCGGCGGTCAAGGCCATCTCGCTCATCAGATGGCTGGAGATCAGGATCGTCCTGCCCTCCGCCGCGAGTGATCGCGCGAGTTCTCGCACCCAGTGCACTCCGTCGGGATCCAGCCCGTTCACCGGCTCGTCGAGCACGAGCGTCGCCGGAACGCCGAGCAGCGCGGCCGCGAGGCCGAGCCGTTGACGCATCCCCAGCGAGTAGGTGCCGATGCGCCGCGCCGCGGCATCCGTCAATCCGGTCATCGCCAGCACCGCGTCGACCCG
>NZ_MWLP01000035.1:0-45891 GCF_010634885.1 Microbacterium sp. B35-04
CCGCCGCGAACGGTCGCCGTCGGCGCGCCGGCGCGCGTGGTGCGAGAGCTGGTGCCCGGGTGACGGAAGCGGACTCGCGCTTCCACCGCACGACGGCCGGGAGCACAGCCGAAGGCACCGACGACTTCGTCTTCACCTTCTCCTTCGAGACCTACGCCGACGCCGTGCGTCGTGGCATGATGCGGCCGCCGGATCGCATCGTCTCCAGCCTCATGCGCAGCCCGAACGTCGGCCGCTTGGTGGTGGCGAATCCGTTCCGCTGGCTGCCCCGCGTGACGATGTCGCCGGTGCTCGACCGGGACGCCCGGTTTCCGGCATCCGATCGGATCTGGCTCCATTCGCCCGCCCGCCGCAGGCGCGCAGACCGCCTCGATCCGACGGAGGTCGCCGCCGAGTACGCGGAGTACGACGCGTCGCTGCGTCGAGAGGCGCAGCGGCGCGGGCTCAGCGAACCGGTGGCGCTGACCTGCAACCCGCTCGTCGCCGGCTTCTCGCCCTTCGAGTGGACCCGTCACACCACGTTCTTCGCGCGCGACGACTGGCTGAGCTCGCCGGGCCGCAGCGAGTACTGGCCGGCCTTCCGCGAGGCGTACCGTCGCATCTCGGCGTCCGGTCGCAGCGTGGTCGCCGTCTCGGCGCAGATCCTCGAGCGCATCGAGCCGACCGGGCCCCACGAGGTGGTCCCCAACGGCGTGGAACCCGCCGAATGGCTGCAGGCGCCGCCGCCGGAGCCCGACTGGCTCGCCCGCGTGCCGCGATCGCGGGCCGTGTACGTCGGCACGCTCGACAGCCGGCTCGACGTGGAGGGGATCGCCGATTTCGCGCGTGCCCGGCCCGACGTGCACACCGTGCTGCTCGGTCCGCTGCCCGACGCGGCGTACATCGCGCCGCTGCGCGCGCTGGCCAACGTGCATGTGCACGGCAGCGTCGGCCGCGCAGAGCTCATCGCCACCCTGCGCAACTGCGATCTGGCCCTTGTCGCGCACCGGCGGACGCCGCTGACCGAGGCGATGAGCCCGCTGAAGCTCTATGAGTACCTTGCCGCGGGTCTGCCTGTGCTGTCGATCGATCTGCCGCCGGTGCGCGACATCAGTGACCGCGTGTGGCTGACGCCTGCGGTCTCGGACTTCGTCGACGTGGTGGACGACGCCCTGCGGGCCGGTCCGGCCGACGAGATCGCGAGGATCGCCTTCGTCGAGGGCAACTCGTGGACCGCTCGCCACGAGCGGATCATCGCGCTCGCCCGCGGCTGCTGACGCCGCGGTGTTTCGCGCGTGTCACGCGCACCCGAAGCCTGTGTAAACAGGTGGTGACCTTCCTGGCATCGGGCCGATGGCGAGGCTAGCGTGGCCTTCGCGAGCGGGGATCGCATCGACGGGCACTGGGGCCGATGGCCTCGTTATGCGTGTCGGTTGCGTTCTTGGGGGTGCGCCCGTGTCATCTGCTTTTCTCGATCTTCGTTCGACGGCCCGACCGGCGTCTCCCGTCGAGTTGTTCTCGACGGTCGCCGAGATCGCGCCGCAGCCGCGCAGGCTGGGCTGGCGTCGCCGTCTCGCCTGGGGCATGATCGCGACGGATGCCGCCGCCATCGCGGTCGCCGTGTTCACCGCTCAGCTCCTGAGGTTCGGCGACCCGGTTCGCGCCGGTGCCGTCTCGACCGCGGACGTCGCTTACGGGCTCATCAGCATCGCGCTCATCGTGGTCTGGCTGGTCGCGCTCACCGCGACACGCAGCAGGCTGCTGCGCAACACCGGCACGGGCATGGTGGAGTACCAGCGCGTGCTGCAGTCGACGCTGCTCACCTTCGGCGCCTTCGCGGTCGTCGCCTACCTGTTCCAGCTGCAGCCGGCGCGCGGCTACCTGGCGATCGCGCTGCCGTTGGGGCTCGTGCTGCTGATCGTGGGGCGCGGCGTGTGGCGCACGTACCTGCACGCGCTGAGGCGCGCGGGACGGTGCATGACGGGCGCGATCGTCGTCGGCGAGCAGGACGACGTGCTGCGCGTCGTGTCGCAGCTGCGCAGCCATTACCGCATCGGCTATCGCGCGATCGCGGTGAGCACGCCGGGGTCGCCGCACGCGGGCCCGGTCGAGGAATCGACCGAGGTGCTGCCGTTCGTGCCGCTCGACGAGGTCGCGCGGGTCTCGAAGAACCGCCGGGCGCGTGCGGTCATCGTCGCGGGGAGCCTGCCCGGCGGCAAT
Organism: Microbacterium sp. B35-04; assembly: GCF_010634885.1. NCBI lineage: Bacteria > Bacillati > Actinomycetota > Actinomycetes > Micrococcales > Microbacteriaceae > Microbacterium > Microbacterium sp. B35-04. The sequence goes on from NZ_MWLP01000035.1 coordinate 2,200, forward strand.
GATGCGATCCGGCGGCTCGGATGGGAGCTCGAGAACTCGCAGGTCGAGCTGATCCTCATGTCGCGGCTCACCGACGTCGCCGGCCCACGCATCCATATGCGGCCGATCAGCGGCCTTCCGATGGTGCATGTCGACCTGCCGCAGTACTCGGGGTACAGCCATGCGGTCAAACGACTGTTCGACGTGTCGGTCGTCACGGTGGCGCTCTTGCTGCTTGCGCCGGTGTTCGCCGCCATCGCGGTGGCCGTGCGCCTCGGCAGCCCGGGTCCGGTGATCTTCCGGCAGGAGCGGGTCGGGGCCCACGGCGCACGGTTCACCATGCTCAAGTTCCGCTCGATGGTGGTCGACGCCGAGGCGCGGCTGGCGGAGCTGCGCGCGCTCGACGAGGGCAACGGCGTGCTGTTCAAGCTGAAGGACGACCCGAGGGTCACCCGCGCCGGCCACTTCCTCCGTGCGTACTCGCTCGACGAGCTGCCGCAGCTGTGGAACGTGCTGCGCGGCGACATGAGCCTGGTCGGCCCGCGTCCGCCGCTGCCGAGCGAGGTGGAGCAGTACGAGGGCCCGGTCAGTCGCCGCCTGCTCACCCGCCCGGGGATCACCGGGCTGTGGCAGGTCAACGGCCGCTCCAACCTCTCGTGGGAGGACAGCGTGCGGCTGGATCTGTACTACGTCGAGAACTGGTCGATCACCGGCGACATCGTCGTACTCGCGAAGACTGCCAAAGCCGTGCTGCACCGTGACGGCGCCTACTGAACCACCCGAGAGGTCGTAGGAACATGCCAGGTCTCATCGTCCAGGAATGGATAGAATGCTCGGGCGGCGCCGAACAGGTGCTGGACGCCTTCCGGCTGGCGCTGCCCGACTCACGGATGTTCGCGCTGTGGAGCGACGACGGCGAGCGGTTCCCTCGCAGCTCGGTGCGCGAGTCGTGGATGGCGCGCACGCCGCTCCGCCGCCACAAGGCGATGGGGCTGCCCCTCATGCCGGCGACGTGGCGTGCCGCCAAGGTCGGCTCGCTGCCGGACTGGGTGCTGACGAGCAGCTATGTGTTCGCGCACCACTGCGACTTCGGCACGCGTCGCGACGGTGTGCCCAAGTTCTCGTACGTCCACTCGCCCGCTCGCTACCTGTGGGAGCCCGAGCTCGACGGGCGCGGGAGCTCCGCGGCGCTGGCCGCCGCGCGCAGCATGCTCAAGCGCGTGGATCGCGCAGCGGCGGTGCACGCCGGCGATCTCGCGGCGAACAGCGAGTTCGTGCGCCGGCGCATCGTCCGCTCGTGGGAGCGCGACGCGCGCGTGATCCACCCGCCCGTGAAGGCGCGCGAGATCATCGAGGGCGGCGAATGGGCTGAGGCGCTCACCGGCGAGGAGCAGGCGGTGCTCGAGGCGCTCCCCGAGCGCGGCTACCTCATGGCGGCGTCGCGACTGGTGCCGTATAAGCGCCACGACGCGGTGATCCAGATGGGCGATCGGCTGGGCGTGCCCGTGGTCGTGGCCGGCACCGGGCCCGAACGCGAGCACCTGCAGGCGCTCGCCGCGTCGGCGTCGGTGCCCGTGCACATGCTGGGGTTCGTGTCGGACGCGCTCATGCGGGCCCTGTTCCAGCGCGCGCTCGCCTTCGTGTTCCCGCCGGTCGAGGACTTCGGCATCATCCCCGTCGAGGCGATGGCGGCAGGATGCCCCGTCATCGTGAATCGCGAGGGCGGCGCCGCCGAGTCGGTGATCGACGGCGTGACCGGCTTCACGGTCGATCCCGACGACCCGGTCGAGCTCGCCGCGGCGGTGGCGGGCCTGGAGCGCATCGACCCTGCTGCCGCGCGGGAACGCGCCGCGGAGTTCGACATCTCACGCTTCGTCGCCGAGGTGCGGACGTGGGTGCTGGGCGAGGGCGCGACGGATGCCGGGTCGCCACGTGCTTCGTCGGCGCCCGCGTCCCCGCGCACCGACGCCGCGCGGGTCTCGGCCTGACGCAGGGCCCGCACGGCCCCTTCCCGGTCGTTGAGCGAGCGAGGTGCGAGCGAGTCGAAACGCGCCGCTCTGCCCTGCTGCCGGTCGTTGAGCGAGCGAGGAACGAGCGAGTCGAAACGCGCCGCACCCGGCGCACTCCGACCCCGACATTCCCGCACACCAGGGGCGTTTCGACTGCGGGCGCTAGAGCGCCCTCCGCTCAACGACCGGGGGTAGAGGCCTCGTTGCGACTGCGGGCGCTAGAGCGCCCTCCGGTCAACGACCGGGGGTAGAGGCCTCGTTGCGACTGCGGGCGCTAGAGCGCCCTCCGCTCAACGACCGGGGGTAGAGGCCTCGTTTCGACTGCGGGCGCTAGAGCGCCCTCCGGTCAACGACCGACGGGGTGTTCCCCTCTGCCGGTCGTTGAGCGAGCGAGGAACGAGCGAGTCGAAACGCGCCGCACCCGCTACGCGGCGGCGGGCTCGGGCAGCGGCCGGCCGAACAGCGCCGCCTCGGCGTGGGGATAGCCCGATGCCCAGTCGGCGCGGCGCCGCCAGACCGTCGTCCACGGCCGGTTCGCCCGGCGCGTCACGGTCTCGAGGGCGGCGCGCACGGCGACGCCCGTCTTCAGCAGCAGCACGCCGACGGCCGTGCGTCGCGGCGGCCAGGACTTCTGGAGATAGGTGACCTTGCCGGCGAGCACCATCGAGCCCTTCGAGCTGCCCGCCGACGATCCGCCCACGGTGTGGATGATCGCCGCCGGGGGATAGACGACCCGGGCCATGCCCCGCGCGGCAGCCCGCATGCTGAACTCGGCGTCCTCGCCGTAGAGGAAGAAGTCCTCGTCCATGCCGCCCAGCTCGACGAAGTCGTCCCGGCGGATGAGCAGCAGGCATCCGGTGATGATCGGGACCTCGCGGATCGTATCGCGGGGCCACGTGCCCAGCGACTCGGGATCGAACAGGCGGGAGCGCCGGAAGACGGTCGACAGCATCGTCGCGTACATGCTGAGCGACCACAGCGTCGGCGCGCCCCAGCACGAGGAGGGCTCGAGCGTGAGGTCGGCGCGCAGCGTGCGCCCGCCGACGATGCGGTACTGCGGATGCTCGCGGGCGAACCCGATCATCCGTGGCAGCGAGTGCTCGAGCATGAGCGCGTCGGGATTGAGCAGCAGCACGAACTCGCCGCGCGCGAGGGCGGCTCCGCGGTTGACCGCGCGGGCGAACCCGAGGTTCTCACCGGCCTCGACCACGTCGATGCCCGGGTGCGCCGCGCGCAGCGCGGCCGCGCTGCCATCACCCGATCCGTTGTCGACCACGACGATTTGCGCATCGAGACCGCCCAGGTGCGCGAGCACCGAGCCGACGCACGCGACCGTGTCGTCGCGGGTCTCGTAGTTGACGATGACGACGGTGATGTCCGGGGCCGGGGTCTGCACGGGGTGGTCCTCCAGAGGTGGTCGCGTGGGTGCTGGACTCAGAGAGGCACGGGTGCGAGGTCGTTCGAGCTCACCGCGCGCCAGCGGCGCGCAGTGTCGAGGGTGGACGCGCGGAGCGAGGTGGGCTCGCACACGATGGCCAGCCCGCGCTCGCCCAGGAACCGCGCGAGATCCTGCTGGTGCGCGTCGACGTGCTCGCCGTGCTCCACCGACCGCGGTGCGAGCACCGGTACCTTGCCGGCGGACAGCGCGGCCAGGGCGGTGCCGGTGCCGGCGTGCCCGATGATCACGTCGGCCTGCCGCAGAGCCGCGCCGAGCTCGCTCGAGGGCAGCGACGAGACCGCTGTGATCGGAAGGTCCGACACGTCCGTGGCTCCGACCTGCCACAGCGTCTCGACGTCGCCGTCGAGGTCACTGAGAGCGGCGCGGGCGCCGTCCACGAGCCGTCGGTACCCGAAGTCGCCGTTACCGCCGACGGTGACCACGGCGCGGCGGATCGGCGCGGGGTCTTCGACCGGCTCGACGCGGAAGCCGTCGAACACCGAGAGCGCGTACCGCCACCGGGCGTTCACCGCGTGCGGGTACTGCACGTAGCGGTCGACCCACGGCACCCGCTCCATCACCTTGCCCGTCGCCGAGATCCCGGTGACGCGCGTCGCGCTCTCGATGTAGGTGAACGGCACGCGCCGCGCCGACGCGGGCACGAGCGCCGACAGCGCGATCTGGGCGCCCGTGCTGATGACGCGATCGACACGGTGGTCCCGCATCGCCTGCAGCGCGATGCCCGTGTCGCGCATGACGCCGGCGTAGTCGCGCGGCGGCCGGGTGGGCACGTGGTACACCGTCTCGCCCTCGAGCAGCGACCGGCTCTGCGCGGTGTCGTCGGTGAGCCAGACGACGTCGTCGCCGTCGGCGACGCGGGGGGCGAGCATGGTCAGCTGCGTGAGGTGGCCGCCCGAGATCGCGACGAGGAGCGTGGTCATGGTGCGGCCTCCATGAGGGTGTCCCAGGCGATCTCGGCGATCACCTGCTGGCCCGCCACGGACGGGTGGAAGTGGTCGATCGCCGAGATCTCGGCGGGCGAGAACTCGTAGGCGAACACGGCGCCGCCGTCCGAGATGCAGGCGCTGTCGGCGGCGCACACCTCGGCGATGACCGCGTTGAGCTCGTCGGTGCGGGCGGCGACGGCGTCGCGCCGTTCGGTCGAGGCCGCGTCGGTCGCGGCGGCGTCGCCGAGCAGGTTGCTGCACGACGGACTGCTGTCCCAGACCTGACGGGTGCCTTCGTCGTCGCGGCCGACCTCCCACAGCCGGTGGAGGTCGGGGATCGACAGCGCGAGCACGCGGGCGTCCGGCAGGCCCTCGCTCAGCGCGGCGAGCAGTGCTGTGTACGACGCCCGGAAGTCCTCGACGCTCGTCATGCCGTCGACGTCGGCGGCGCAGACGTCGTTGCCGCCCAGCAGCACGAGCACGAGCTCGGGCGCGGCCACGATCACCTCGTCGACACGCGCGACCGCGTCCGCGACCGTGCCGCCGTCCTTCGCGGCGTTGACGGTGTCAGGAACGCTGCCGTTGGCTGCGCCGATGCGCATCGCGACGGAGCCGACGGCGGGTTCGTCACCGGTGGCCCAGCTCGCGGCGGTGCAGCGCCCGGGCTCGGCGCAGGCGTTCACTCCCAGGGTCATCGAGTCTCCGAGTGCGCCGATCGTGGAGACCTGCGAGAGCGTGGGACTCGACTCGAGCTCGTCGAGGTCGACCGGCTCGGGTGCGGGCGCACCCGCGCAGGCGGTGAGCACCGCCAGGAGGAGTGCTATCGCGGCGGTCGTCGCGGCTGGTCTTCTCATGCCATCACCCGGCTCGTGTCGTCTCGGTTCCAGGTCCGTGTGCGCGCGCGAGCGATGTCGCGACGGGCGAGCACGTTGGGAAGCGTCCAGCTGACGCAGTACACGGCGAAGGGCACCCAGAGGCCCGGCCGTGCGGCGACCCGACGCGCGAGCCCGCCGCGGGATGCCGCGGACGGCCGCGCGGCATCCTGGTGCTGCATCCGGTCGGGCAGCTCGCGGTTGCCGCGGGCGATGCGGACCGAGCGGCGCAGGTGCGCGCGCATGTCGGCCGCCGAGCGCACACTGAACGTGTGGTCCGCGAGCATCGCGCGCTCGGCGGGAGCGAAGAGCTGCTGCACGAACCGGTCGTCGGCGATGACGTCGGGCCAGCCGTCGAACCGGGCGCGGCCCGCCCGCGTCAGCGCGTAGACCCCAGAGCCGATGTGGTCGCTGCGGCGGTAGTCGCTGAGCTCCCAGATCCGGTAGTGCTGACGCACGAGCCACGACGCCCCGGAGGTGTCCACGTGCAGCCGAGGAGATGCGACCTCGATCCCGGGCGCGTCGAGGGCGTCGGCGAGCGCCAGCAGCGCGTCGGGGTCGATCCGCACGTCGGCGTCGACGTAGGCGCGGGGGAAGGCGGTTGCGGCGTCGTCACCGGCCTGCAGCGCGGCGACCTTCGAGGTCTCGGATGTCTCGACGACCTGGACGCCGTCGTAGGCGCGTGCGCGGGCGGCGGTGTCGTCGGTGCAGCCGTTCGCCGAGACGATGATCTCGAACTCGTCCCTCCTACCGGAGCCGCACAGCGCGCCGAGCACGCGGTCGATCACCGCACCCTCGTCGTGCGCGGGGATGACGATGCTCAGCCGCGCGGTCATCGGCAGACCTCCGGGGTCCATGCCGGTGTGGGAGCCGCGGCCGTGCGCGATCCCTCGGTGACGACCCACGCGGCGACCGCGAGCAGCATCATGTGCACGAGGAACGACTGGAAGAAGCCGAACGCGTCGAAGAAGAACAGCGCCGCGCTGTAGCCGGCGATCGAGACGGCGAGGGCGAAGGCGAGCAGCGCGTGCCGGGCCTCGGCCGCCCAGCGCAGGGCGTAGACGAGGAGCATGACGACCGGCGTGAGCATGAAGATCGCGTAGCCGATGACGCCGAGTGCGCCGCCTTCCATCAGGATGCTGAGCACCTGGTTGTCGAGGATGAAGGAGTTCGCCTCGTCCCCGACGACGATGCGACTGCCGAAGCCCTGCCCGAAGAAGGGGTACTGGCGCACTTCGACGAAGGCCGGTTCCAGGTCGGCGAGACGCCCGGCTCCGGTCATCCCCGCCGAGGTGTACTGCGACGCGATGAGCGTGTCGACGTCGAGGAACGACAGCAGCATCGACTCGACCTGGGCCGGCACGAGGAACATCGCCAGCAGCAGTGCCGGCACGGCGAACGCCGCCAGCAGCAGCGCGACCTTGGGTCGCAGCACCAGGGTGAGCAGGAACATCACGCCCATCACCACGACGGCCGTGCGCGAGATGGCGGCGACGATTCCGCCGAACACGATGACGGTCCCGATTCCGTACGCGATGCGCCGATTCCACACGTTGCGCGGCCAGATGGCGTACTTCGCCAAGTAGATGAGGATGGGCAGGAACATGCACAGCATGACCGCGAGGGCGATCGGATGCTGCGCCGAGCCGTATGCGCGATTCACCCCCGCCCGCATGGCGTCGCCGCCGTCGTCACGGATCACGACCAGCGGCAGGAAGTTCGCGAGCATCAGGAACACATTGGTGCGGGCGACGCGCTCGAAGACGGCGAGGAAGGCCACGATCACGGCCATCCACGTGAGCACCATGAGGAAGCCCATCACCATGCGCTCGCTGGTCAGCAGCTGGCGCACCGAGAAGAACACCGACAGCAGGACGCCGAGCTGGAAGAAGCCCGACAGCGCGGTCGTGGCCAGCCCCTCGTTCACCAGCCGCGTGCCGTTCGCGATGAACGACACCAGCAGGGTCGCGAGGAAGATGCCGATGGGCCAGCCGAAGGCGACGGGCCGCCAGCGCCGTGACCGGTCGAACAGGAACGCGAGCCCGAGCGCGACGATCGCGACGAAGATCATGAGGCGGTACGCCTCGAGCGCGAAGGGCAGAGGGATCGGCAGCGCGTAGCGGCGGGCCGGGATGAACATGATGGTCGCCGCGAGCAGGAACAGCAGCGCCGGCCACGTGAACAGGATGCGGCGCAGCAGCACGATGAGCGCGATGCCGAGGAGGGCGGCCCCGACCGCGATCGGCGGAAGGAGGATCACCCCGGCGATCACGATCGCAGCGAACAGGACCGCGATCCCGGCGACGGCGCCCCAGCGGGGCCGTGTTCCGTCGCCGGGCGCGCCCTGGACAGGTGGAGCGTCGGCCTCGTCGGCGGGTGTGACAGGCGGTGCGCTGCCGGACGACATGTCGTGGCTCCGAAGCCGCGCGACCGACGCCTACGCGGTCTCGTTCTCGTTGACGGCGCGCCCGGCTCGGCGCGAGGGCGGGCCCGCGCCCACGAGCTCGCCGACCTCGGTATCGACCGCGATGCCGGTGGGCTCGGCTGCGGCGACGCCGGGGTCGGCATCCGTTCCGCTCGCCGGTTCTTCCGCCGCGTCGCCGGCCGCCTGTGCGCGAGCGGCCTTGCGCCGGGCGGAGCGCGAGCGCAATCCGGCGATGATGAACACCAGGACCACGAAGGCGAGGAACACGCCCACGAAGGTGACGACGACGGGGATCGCAGGGTTCGAGGAGTCGCCCTCGACGGCGTCGCTCGCGCCGAGCGGCTCGATGAGCACACGCAGCTCGGGCGCGATCTCCTGTTCGTCCTGCTCGGCGACGACGTAGGCCGTGAAGGCGGTCGCGGCGGCGCGCGAGATCTCCTCGGCGCGCGGGGCGGTCTCGGCGGTGCCGACGGCCTCCAGCACGGGCAGGTCGTAGCGACCGGGGAAGCGTTCGTCGCCGGTGGGCTGCGTGGTGCGTCGCAGCGCCGTGATCGACTCGGTGTCGTCGTCGAGCGGACCGATCTCGGCTTCGACCGTGTCCTGGATCATGTCGCTCGACAGGATGTACGCGTACACGAGCGCGATCGACGACATGTCGATGACCTGCGGGTCGGACGTCCCCTGTTCGATGGGAACACCCGGCACCTGCGACTGGTACAGCCGGTCGGACTCGCTGGTGAGCAGCATGGTCGTGGCGGCCGTCCACGTCTGCTGCGCTCGCGAGACGACCTGCCCTTCGACGATCGCGAAGCCGGCGAAGAACGCGGCCACGGCGGCGACGAGCGCACCGAAAGCCAGCACCCACTTGTAGTTCCAGAGGACTTGCAGATACTTCGGAGTCTCCATGAGACACCCTCTCTCCGTGTGCTTTCGGACGCAGACCGTCCGAACCCCCAGCACGCCATCGGGCCGTCCACGTCGCGCACCGGTCCCAGATGTGGTGTCGCGACAAGACTTGCTCTGCCATAGTCGCCCCGCATTGTTAACGGCGCCCTGTGCGTTTGTTGCACGGGTGTAAAGACTGAGCGACATTCGCCAGCCCGGGTTGTGTCCGTCTTGACGGCTCCCACAGAGTGGTCAGCGAGAGCCGGCATGGCTCCGTTGGTGGCGGGCCTCGTCCTGGGGGAGGTGGCGTTCTGGCAGTCCTGTACAGCTTTCCGTTTGCGCTCGGGTCACCCGGCATCGGCTGGACCGCATGGAACCAGGCGAATGAACTGGTGCGTGCCGGAGTCGAGGTGCACATCGTCGCCGCATCGATCGCGAAGCCGATCGAGGGCGCGGCATCCGTGCGTACAACCCTGACCGTTCGCGGCCGGCGCGTGCCGCACCGTGTGATCGGACGTGACCGCGCGATGCGCCTCCATGACGCCGTCGCTGCCGGTCTCGTCGGCCGGCTGCTGGACGGCGGCGCGGACGATGTCGTGCACGCGTGGCCTCTCGCGTCGGCCCGCACGCTGCGGGCGGCGCGGCGGCGCGGCATCCCGGGGGTTCGCGAGGTGCCCAATACCCACACGGCGCATGCGTACGAGGTCGTGGCGCGCGAGTACGCGACGCTCGGCCTCGAGCCCCGCCGAGGTGAGAGCCACACCGTCGACACGCGACGGCTCGCCACCGAGCAGGACGAATACACCGCGGCAGCGGGGCTGCTTGTGCCGAGCGAGGCCGTCGCCGGCTCGTTCCTGGAGCGCGGGTTCGATGACGACCGGCTGCTGCGGCACCGCTACGGCTGCACGGTCGCCGCGCCACCTGCCCGCGCCGACGGCGGCAGGCCGTTCACCGCGGTGTTCCTCGGCCGCGGGTCGCCGCGCAAGGGACTGCATACCGCACTGCGGGCGTGGACGGCGTCGAGGGCGGCAGCCGACGGTCGCTTCCTCGTGTACGGACTACTCGACGAGGACTACGCGGCGATCCTGGCGCCCCTGCTCGCCCACCCGAGCGTCGAGGTGCGCGGCGTCACCGCCGAGCCGATGAGCGTGCTGGCCTCCGCGGATGTCCTGCTGCTCCCGACGGTGGAGGAGGGCAGCGCCCTCGTGACCTACGAGGCGCAGGTGGCCGGATGCGTCCCGCTCGTCTCGACGGCTGCGGGCGCGGTGATCGACGAGGGCGTGACCGGGATGACGCACGGCGTCGGCGACGTCGATGCTCTGACGGCGCAACTCGATCTCCTGGCCGACCGACCCGAGCTGCTCGCCGCGATGTCGAGTGCCGCGATGGCACGGGCGGACGAACTGAGCTGGGCCGCGGCGACGCAGGCGACGCTCGCGGCCTACCGCGAGGCGGCACGTCTGGTGAGGAGATCGTCGGATGCCGCGGCCTGAGGACGTGACGCTCGCGATCTGCTCCCGCGAGCGGGCGGAGATGCTCACCGCGGCGCTCGCCTCGTTCACGGCGGTGACTCCGCCGGGCGTGCAGATCCTCGTGATCGACTCGGCGTCGACGACGACGGCGACCCGGAGCGTGGCGGACGCCGCGGGCGTCGACTACGTGCGCAGCGACATCAAGGGGCTCTCGATCGCCCGCAACCTGGCGCTCCAGACGAGCCGCCGCCCGATCATCGTCTTCACCGACGACGACTGCGCCGCGGTCGACGGCTGGATGGCGCCGATCCTCGAGGGCTTCGAGGCGCCCGTCGTCGGAGCGGTGACCGGAAGGATGCTGGACCACACGCTCGTCGGCACGCAGCCGGCTCCGCCGCCCCGGCGCTTCACCCGCACGATCGAGGGCATCGACGCCGGGCACGGCGCGATCATGGCGTTCCGGCGCGAGCAGCTCGTCGCCCTGGGGGGCTTCGATCCGGTGCTGGGCGCGGGACGCCGGCTCGCCGGCGCGGAGGACCTCGACATGTTCTGCCGCGTCCTCGATGACGGCGCGCACATCCTCTACGACCCCTCGTGCGTCGTGCACCACGTGCACACCCGAGCGGACGACGCCTACACCGCGCTGCACCACGGGTACGGACTGGGGCTCGGGGCGCTCACGGCGAAGTGGGTGCGCCTGCGCGCGATCGTCGGGGTGCGGCTGTTCGCGGTGGCGACCAAGCGCACGCTGTCGCGCGCGCTGCGCAATCGGCGCGAACCGCGGCGACGGGATGCCGACCTCGCACTGTTCCGCGGAATCCTCAGGGGGTTCTTCACCGCCGTGCGCTTCGCGCTCGACGGGCGCGTCTTCGTCGACGGCGACCCGCCGGCGCCGATCTCGCTCGGGGTCCCGACACGCAGCGGAGGCGACGACTCATGAGCGCGCACACCGATCTCCCGCGCCGGGCCGAGCTGATCAGCTCGCTCGACGAGAAGTACGTGTCGAATGCGGTCACCTTCGCGGCGATGCACGCGGCGGGCACGATGATCGTCGACGGCGCTGCGCTGCGCGCGCCCGACGGCACGCTCGACCGTGCCGCGATCCGCCGGCGGGTCGAGCGGCTGAGCTGGTTCGCGCCGGCGATGCGCCAGCGCCTGGTGCAGACTCCGCTGCGCTTCACGACGCCGGCGTGGGTGCCGGTGTCGAGTCTCGACCTCGACTATCACGTGCGGTTCGCCGACGGCGTCGAGCCCGATGACCCCGCCCGCGTGGAGCGGTTCACGGGGCGGCTGAGCCCGACCATGGATCCGTCGCGCCCGCTGTGGGACTTCGAGTTCGTCGAGCTGGATTCCGGGCGCGTGGCGATCGTCATGCGCTACCACCATGTGGTCGGCGACGCGCTGTACGGCCTGCGGATCGGCGACGTGATCGCCGGCACCGCGGCGATGGCCGAGCCGCCCGAGCCGGGCGAGGAGCAGTACCTCGAACTCGGCATCCCGCCCCGCAACGGCGTCGAGGTGCTCGCGCTCGCGTTCGCGCAGTGGCGCTCGCGACACCCGGGTGTGCGGCAGGCGTGGCGGGCGTACTGGCGCAAGTCGTTCCGCATGCGGCTGCGCCGGTGGGGCGGGCGCCTGCTGCGCCCGGTCAAGAACGCGCGCATCGCGCGGACGGGGCTGCTCGACGACGTGCGTGAGGGGCGCCGCTCGGCCTACGAGGCGGTCGACCTCGCGGCGGCCACCCGCCGCGCGTACAAGCTCGGCGGCACGGTGAACGACCTGGTCACGGCGGCGACGCTCATCGCAATGGCGCGCCAGCGGCCCGACGCCGAGTCCCTGTCGATCCTCGTGCCGATCTCGCGGCGCAGGGCGGGCGACGGCGTCGTGCGCAACGACATCAGCGTCGTCAAGGTGGTGGCGGCGGCATCCGCCCCGCTCGAGCAGATCGTGCCGAGCGTGCGCGCGCAGGTGCAGGCCGCGGTGGATTCCGGCGGCTCGGTGGTCGAGGGTGCCGAGGACTGGGTGGGCTATGCCACCTCCGTGACGTGGGGGCGCGACGACCGGTTCTTCGGCACCGCCCCCGTCGAGACGGTGACCGGCTGGCCGGCGGGCGATCCGCGCGACGAGGTGGCGTGCCTGGCGTGCTCGTACCGCCGCGAACTCGTGATCAGCGTGACGGCGCGCTCGTCGGTCGACCTGCCTGCGCTGATGGCGGTCTACCGCGAACTGCTGGCGCCGGCGCCGGTCGCGGCGGCGCCGGTCGCGGCGGCGACGGATGCGGGGGCGGCGCGATGAGCCGCCTCTGGGGTGCGCTGGCGTCGGTGTTCGACCCGCGCACGCTGCTGCACGGTCTGCGCCTGGCGCACTTCCACGGCTACTCGTTCGTGCGGCAGGTGCCGCTGATCCGGATGGGGCCGGGGGTGTCGATGGCTCCGAACGTGTCGTTCCGCAACGCGGAGCGCATCTCGATCGGCGCCGGCACGCACATCGGGGAGTTCAGCCTGATCTGGGCGGGCAACCAGACCGGCCGCATCGAGATCGGTGAGAAGTGCCTGTTCGCCCCGCACGTGATGGTGACGGCGTCGAACTACGGCATCGAGCGCGGACCGGTCCCGATCATGGATCAGCCGAAGATCGAGGCTGATGTCGTGATCGGTGCGGGCTCATGGCTCGGCGCGAACGTGGTGGTGCTGGCGGGCGTGACGATCGGCGAGGGCGCCGTCGTCGCTGCAGGGGCAGTGGTGACGAAGGACGTTCCGGCGTTCGCGATCGTCGGAGGGGTTCCGGCGCGCGTCATCGGCGAGAGGCCATCCGGCCAGAAAGTAGGGGCGAGCAGTGGGGAAGCTCAGCAATAGCGCCAGGTTCTCGGCGCGCGGGAGGAAGCACTCGACACGGGCGATGCGGTTCGCGGGACTGGCGGTGGGGACCGCCGTCGTGGCGTCGCTCCTCGGCGGCGGCGTGGTGTCGGCATCGTTCGCCGCCGGTGACGCGGCGGGCGTGTACACCGTCAGCTTCAGATCGATGGAAGGGCTGGATGCCGCGCTCACGGGCATCGCGTCAGAGCCCGACGCCGTCTACGACAGTGTCGTGAGGGGCTTCACGGGATATCTCACGGCCGACGAGGTCGCCCTGCTGCGGGTGTCGCCCACGGTGCGGGGGCTGTCGCCGAACAAGGTGGTGACCGGCGCCGCCCAGACGGTGACGCCGGCGGTGGGGACGGTCGAGGCCGATCTGCCGCCGACCAGCGCCACATCGGCGGGCGTGTGGGACGGCCCCGGACTCGCCATCATCGACTCGGGCGTGAGCGTGCACTCGGACCTCAACGTCGCCCGGCAGATCAACTGCTTCGGCAGCGGCGACGGCACCGACGCGAACGGGCACGGCACGGGTGTCGCCGGCGCTGCGGCGGCGATCAACAACAGCGTGGGGCTGGTCGGCATCGCGCCGGGTGCGCCCATCACGTCGGTGCGCGTGCTCGACAGCAAGATGCAGGGGACGCTGGCGACACTCATGTGCGGCCTCGAGTGGGTGATGGACAACCACGAGCGCTACGACATCGCCGTGATGAACATGAGCATGCAGTTCGGGCAGGCCGACGACGGCAACTGCGGCTACACCAACGGCGACGTCATCCATCAGGCGATCTGCGCGCTCGTCGACGACGGCGTCGTCGTGGTCGCGGCGGCGGGCAACTCGACGCGCGATCTGGCGCAGTACTCGCCCGGCAACTTCGACGAGGTGATCACCGTGACGAACGTCGCCGACTACGACGGCAAGCCGGGCTCGCGTGCGGCGAAGCTGTGCGCCGAGACGTCGGCTCCGGTCGACGACACGATCAACCCGAAGAGCAACTGGGCCGTGAGCGCGGCCGATCGCGCGCACACGATCGCGGCTCCCGGCACGTGCCCGTACACGACGAAGAAGGGCAACCGGTACGGCTACATCGCGTCGGGCACGAGCATGTCGGCGGCCGTGATGTCGGGCGTCGTGCTGACGTGCTTCGCCGAGGGCTCGTGCGAGGGTCGCACGCCGCGGGAGGTGTTCCAGGTCCTCGAGGCGCAGGCGCAGGCGGCCGCGACCACGCGCGGCAAGCGCTTCGCGGGCGACCCGCTCAGCCCGATCTCCGGGCGGTACTCCGGCTGGCTGGCGTCGACGGTGCCCACAGGCACCACCCCGACCCCGACGCCGACGCCGACGCCGACGCCGACGCCGACCCCGACACCGACGCCGACGCCGACGCCGACGCCGACCCCGACGCCGACGCCGACGCCTGACACGCAGGCGCCCACCGCGACGATCACCGCGCCCACGGCAGGCTCGACCGTCTCGGGCACCGTCGCGGTGCGGGTGGTCGCCACCGACAACGTGGCGGTCACCGGGGTGACGCTGTGGTCGGGTACGACGAGGCTCGGCACGCTGGCGAAGCAGACCGACGGCTCGTGGGGCGGCACGCTGTCGTCGCGCAGCTACCCGAACGCGACCTACCCCGTGCACGCAAGGGCGGTGGATGCCGCGGGCAACACCGGGTACAGCCCGACGATCTCGCTGACGCTGCTCAACTGACGGGTGCTTGTGGGTGCGGGGCGTTTCGACTCGCTCGTTCCTCGCTCGCTCAACGACCGGGAATCCCGGTCGTTGAGCGGAGGGCGCTCTGGCGCCCGCAGTCGAAACGGCGTTCCCCGCGGTCGTTGAGCGGAGGGCGCTCTGGCGCCCGCAGTCGAAACGCGTGGAGTGTCCGGGAGTGTTCAGGCCCCGCGGCTCCTCCACGTCGCGCCGCGGCTTCGGCGTATCCACATAGAGCCACCGCCCCGACTCGCAGCCTGCCCACCGCGAGCAGGATGAACCCATGGGGTTCGTCTACATCCTGCGGTGCGCCGACGGCACGTATTACGTCGGAAGCACCATCGACCTCGCCCGGCGCCTCGATGCGCACAACGCCGGCATGGGCTCTGCGTATACGCGGCGTCGGCTGCCGGTGGAGCTCGCGTGGGCGCAGGAGTTCGCGCGCATCGACGAGGCCTTCGCCTGGGAGAAGCGGATTCAAGGATGGAGCCACGGCAAGCGCGAGGCGTTCATGGCCGGCGGCATCGATGCTGTGATCGGTTGGAGCAAGCGCGGCTCGGCACCGCCCTCGCCATAGGAGAGCCCGGCGTTGCTCGTTGGTCAGGCGCGTTTCGACTCGCTCGTTCCTCGCTCGCTCAACGACCGGGAATCCCGGTCGTTGAGCGGAGGGCGCTCCGGCGCCTGCAGTCGAAACGCCTGGACTGTGCGGAAGGGTCAGGCGCGTTTCGACTCGCTCGTTCCTCGCTCGCTCAACGACCGGGGGAGAGGCTGCCCCCGGTCGTTGAGCGGAGGGCGCTCTGGCGCCCGCAGACGAAACGCCTGGAGTGTGCGGAAGGGTCAGGCGCGTTTCGACTCGCTCGTTCCTCGCTCGCTCAACGACCGGGGGAGAGGCTGCCCCCGGTCGTTGAGCGGAGGGCGCTCTGGCGCCCGTAGACGAAACGCCTGGAGTGTGCGGGAGTGTCCGGGGCGTTTCGACTCGCTCGTTCCCCGCTCGCTCAACGAACGGGAGGACGGGCTTGCGCGGATCGTCAGCGGTTCTGCTCGAGCTGCTTCTTCTCGATCTCGGCGTCGAGCACGTCCTCGGGCGTGGCGGCGTCTTCGAGCAGCACGCTCTCGAACGCGTCGGCCCCCGCTGCGGCGACGGGTGCGGCATCCGTCATGTCGCCGTTCTCCGCACCCGTGGCACGGTCCTTCGGCTTGCGCATCTGCTTAACGAAGCCCATGATCTGGGCCGCATCGCGCCGGTAGGCGGGGATCAGCAGCAGGGGCGCCAGCACGAGCGCGCCCGCGGCGCCGCCGACGATGATCTCGAAGATCGGGATGAGGTCGACGGCGCGGGTCGCGGCGAACGCCGAGCCGAAGGCGAGCAGCGCGAACAGTAGCGGGCGCAGCACGGGGAAGACGATGTCGCCGCCGCGCACGAAGGTGCCGCGGATCGCGAACGCGAAGCCGGGGATCAGCAGCAGGGCCGACAGGATGCCGTAGGTCAGGGCGAGCCCGTAGATCCCGCCCCACCAGATCCCGACAAAGAACCCGACGACCACGAGCGGCCGCGCGACGAGGTCGTAGAGCAACTGCTGATGCGAGCGGCCCATGGTGATGAACAGCCAGCCGCGCACCTTGCCGATGCCCTGCGCGATGCCCGCGATGGCGAGGATGCTGAACAGCACGGCGGCCTGCTCCCAGCCGGGGCCGAGCAGGATGGCGAACAGGGGCTCCGACACCGTCGCGAGGATCGCGTAGGTGGGCAGCGTGAGATAGCCGATCACGAGCAGGGCGCCGCGGATGTAGCGGCGGTAGCGGTCGCCGTCGTCCTGCAGCTTGCTGAGCACGGGCAGGGCGACGCGCCCGATCGGCCCGTTCAGCTGCTGCAGCGGCATGAGGAAGAGCGCGTACGCGCGCGAGTACTGACCGAGCACGGCTGGCCCGAGCTGGTGGCCGATGATCACGGTGTCGGCGTTGCGCTCGACGTAGTTGAGCAGCTCGGCGCCGAAGATGCTCCCGCCGCGCGTGACGAGGGGCAGCACGTCGCGGTGGATGCGTGGCCAGCCGGGCCGGGGGCGCATCGCGAGCCACAGCATCACGAGCCGCACGACCAGTCCGGTGCCGACCATGACGATGAGCGCCCAGTACCCCCAGCCGAGCAGACCCGCGGTGATCGCTGCCGCGACACCGCCCACCATCGAGACCACGTCGATGCGGGCCAGCAGCGCGAACTTCAGGTCGCGGGTCGCGCGCGCCTGCAGCGGCATGGTGAGTCCGTTGACGATGAGACTCGGCGCGATCACGAGCGTGATGAGCACGAGCTGGGGCTCGCCATAGAGGGTCGCGATGAAGGGCGCGCACGCCGCGAGGATGCCGCCCATCACCACGCCGAGGCTCAATGCGAGCCAGAAGAGGCTCCGCCAGGCGCGCTCCGAGATCTCGCGCGCCTGGATGATCGCACCGGTGAGGCCGAAGTCGCGGACGAGGTCGATGATTCCCGAGATCGCCGTGACCATCGCGACCAGACCGAAGTCCTCGGGGCTCAAGAGGCGCCCGAGCAGCATGATCGCGGCCATCTGGATGAGGGTCTTGCCCCACATCCCGCCCATGGTCACGACGATGCCGCGCGACGCGCGGTGAGCCAGGTCGGTCATTTCCAGATCGACTTCAGGTACGCGTCGGTGGGGGCGGGCACCAGGGCGTCGAACTGGCCGGCGCCCCATGAATCCATCGAGCTGTCGTAGGTCCAGCGGCCCGACGCGACAGGGTTGCGCGTGGTCGCCTCCGCGTACGAGACCTTGGTGTTCGAGACGCCGCCCCACTTGCTGCGGTACATCGAGCCGAAGATGTACGAGTCCTTGGCGTAGAGCTGGAAGTCCTCGCCGATCCCGTTGAGGGCCTGCGCGAGCTTCGGGGCGTCGGCGTCGGCGGGCTTGGGGTAGCGGGCGCGGATCGCAGTGGCCTGCGACGTGATGATGCTGTGGTCGAGCGTGAGGAATGGCGTGCCCGTGCTCGGGTCGTCGCTGCGCATGCCGCCGATCTGCAGGGCGCAGTTGAGCGAGCCGAAGAAGGTCGTGTCGCGCACGGTGAGCCCCCGGTACCAGCCCGACCCGTACATCTGGATCGTGTCGACGTGGTCGGTGGCGCCGGTGGGGCGGAACACCGGTGCCGAGTAGCATCCGTCCCACACACTGTCGGTGAGCACGCAGTCGGCGCCCGCGGCGTATCCGAGCGGGTCAGAGATGTCGGATTTCGCGTTGCCCATGACGATCTCGTAGGCCCCGCACTCGCGGGTCGTCGCGCCGTACGACGAGGCCATGCTGAGGCCGTCCGACATGGTGGACTGCGCCCAGGCGCTGCGCGTGCAGTTGGTCAGCAGCACGTCGACGCCGTTGATGCGGGCGAACGTGACGCCGTACACCTCGCGCAGGCGCGCCGGCTCAGTGATGATGACGGAGCCCCAGCCGTCGCGGGGCGAGACGAGGACGTTCTTGCTCCACTGCGCGCTGCCCAGCCCCTGCAGCACCGCCTTCGATCCCGACGACGCGCCCAGGCCGGGAAGGGTGCCCGGACGCACCTTGATGTGCACGCCGGCGGCGGCCTTCGATGCGGTGACCGCCAGCAGCGCGGTGCGGATGGCCGCCCACGTGCAGGCGACCTCGACCGTCGTGACGGGGTCGCCGATCCAGGGCGTGTGGGCGGGCCAGTGGGTGCCGTTGGGTCCGAACGAGCGAATCACCGCGGGGCGGGCGGCGCCGACGATGGCTGCGGGCGCAGCGGTCGGAACGGAAGATGCGGAGGCCGAGGGGACGGATGCCGTCGCCGACGGCGACGCCGCGGTCTGGGCGGGTGCGCACATGGCGGTGGCCGCCGCGGGCGCGGCGACGGCGAGCAGTCGTACGAAGGAGCGGCGGCTGAGCGGGTTCGCGGTCATCGTGGGGGCCTTCCGTCAGAGGTGGACAGCTTTCCGGATGACGAGGTGGTCGCGATTGTATGGCGGGAAGGCCACGCGAACAGCAGGTCGAGGGCGGGCAGCACGCGCAGCAGCCGCACCATGACGACGCCCGCGCCGAGCCCGAACGCGCAGCCGACGGCGAGGGCGATCCAGGCGTTCCCGGTGAGGGCGCCGAGCGCGACGCCGGCGCTTGCCGGCCACCAGTGCACGATGTAGTACACCAGCGAGTCGCGCCCGACGGCGCGCAGGGGTCGCAGCATCCGTGCGGATCCGATGCGCCGCGCGATCACGATCGCGATGCCGATGCCGCCGGCGGCGAACGGCGCCGACAGGGCGGTGTACCGCAGGCCGACGCCCACGGCCGCCGCGGCGACGGTGGCGAGGGCGAGCGCGGCGCAGCACCAGATGACCCAGCGGCGCGCGAGGGTGCGCTCGAGGGCACCGACGTGCTGCGAGAACCACACGCCGATCATGAAGAACACCAGCAGCAGGAAGAACCGCCGGGCGCCGAAGTCGGGCACGAGGGCGGCGGCGACGAGCGCGCCGGCGGCGATCCACAGCGGGGGAACCCGGGGTGTGACGAGCGCGACCATATAGAAGAGGAACAGGTCGTACAGGAACCACAGGTGCTCGACCGGGTCGTACAGCGGCAGCAGCAGGTCCCAGCCGGTGACGACGTGCGCGGTGACGCCGCCGACGATCCCTTCACGGATGCCGAACCCGTACAGCAGCGCGAGCGCGATGACCGACCACACGAGGTAGGGGTAAAGCACGCGGCGCACCTTGCCGGTGACGTAGGCGCGCGGGCCGCGGGCGAGTGAGGCGCTGACGAGCAGTCCGGAGAGGAACACCATCAGCGGCATGCGCACGGGGGAGAACACCGTGTTCAGCACCCACGCGACTTCGGGTGCGCCGAGAGGGGAGGAGCTCGCGAAGAGCACGGCGTGGTTGAACACCACGAGGATGATCGACGTCCCGCGGAGGACGTCCATCCATTCGATGCGCGACTTCTCGACCGCTGTCATCAGGTTCGGCGCGCTCAGGTTCTCCTGCGCCGGCTCAGCGCGATTCCGACGGTGATGGCCGCCACGGCGGCGAGGGTCGCGGCGACGGTCCAGCCGACGGCGGCGCCGGTGGCTGCGAGGGCGCCGTCGGCAGCGGTCGACGTGGGGGTCGCGGCCGCCGCCGGCACAGGCGTCGCCGAGGCCGTCGACACAGGTGTCGTCGGGGCGGGAGTCGGCGTCGCCGTCTGGGTGGGTGTCGGCGTCGGCGTCGCCGTCTGGGTGGGCGTGGGAGTCGGAGTCGGAGTCGGAGTCGGCGTGACGGCGCAGCCGATGACGGTGATGAGCGGGCTCGGGTAGGCGATGAGTCCGGTGGTCCACGACGGCTCGGCGTCGTCAGAGGTGGCGTAGCCGTAGGCGATCGCGGACGCGTCGTCGAGGTCGTCGCAGGTGTAGCCGTTGACAGTCGCGTCGTAGTTGCGCACTTCGCCCGGTTCGTAGCGGCTCGGCCCCCACGTGTACACCTCGCCGCCGGGAGCGGTGACGCGTGCGGCGCCCCACGCGGGGACGGACGACAGGTTGCGGGTGTACACCGAGATGTCCACCTCACCCGGCGTCGTGAAGTCGAGCACCACGCTCGCCTCACCGATGACTGCGCTGCTCTCGGCCGACGCTGCGTGGACGGCGGCGAGTGCTCCTCCGCCGAGGCCGAGAGTGATCGCGGCCGCCATGATTGTGACTCGTCTGCCTCTGTACATGTGCTCCCCAAGCCCAAAAGAGAACGCCCGGGCCGTTCCCTTCCGGCTCCGGGCGGCAGTGCCCCATCTAGGTGCCACGCTACGGCGATCTCGCCGACGGGGGGTTACTGTCGCGTTTCGTCTCGGTTAAGCCCGGTGTTCAGGACTTTCGGGTGCCGAGATGTCGCCGTAGTAGTGGCGCACGGACTCGCGCGAGTCGATGACGAGGAGCGCGTAGAGCGTGACGGCCGCTGTGGCGGCGACCGCGGCGAGCGCGATGGCGACGGTGGCGATGACTCGGATCACGGTGGGGACGAGGCTCCGGGACGAATGGGCGAGGTGGGAGTGCCCATCAAGCTTAGGCTCCCGGCGGGCGGTTCCGCGGTGGCGAGAAACGGATGCCATTTCGTCGTACGAACGGAATGATGCCGCCGTTGGCACGGGGCTGTCGCCGAAGTGTGGGGGCAAAGACCATGGGGGCCTGGAGGTTGGCGCTACGCTCACTCCATAGCCGGCGAAGAAGCCGGCGCATTCTGGGGAATGGGCATTCAGTGGGAATGAGTGATGAACACGTGGCGCGCGCCGTTTGCGTCACCGACGCTCGCGATGCTCGCTGTCACGCGTGCGGGCACACCGCTGAAGGGCATCGAACACCTCCGCTCCTTCGGCTGCGCGTCGAATGCGCCAGCTACTGGCGGGACGACGAGTTCGTAGGTGTCCAGGAGTGTAGGTGTCGGGAAGCGATCCACACGTCGGTGATTCATGAGCGATTCGAGGATCGTCCCGAAGTCGACGAGTGCTGACTGCCTCCGTGTGACATGGGGTCCCTCCAGGCGACTGGTTCAGAATGAGTCGCGGCGTTTCGAAGAACCCCGAGCCACTCCCTTCGTTGGCATCACGAAGAGCCAGTTCACGGGGGGCCAGAGGCTTATCAGCCAACAAACCGCGAAACCAGCCCCGACTCCGGCAATCAAGCCCGCGCCGAGTGTCAGCCACTGACTGTCAAATCGAGATGAGACCTGCACCGCCACACTTGTGGGATACCAGTGCACTAAGTAAAAGATCAGACTGTCGCGGCCGATGAACCGGACTGCCGTCAGTGATCGGGCCGAAGCGATCCTCCGAGCAAGGGCAATCGCGAGGATGATGCCTGCGGCGGCAACGGACGCAGACGCCAGCGTGTACCGCAAGTTCGCTCCCGCGAGCGCAGTCAATACGTTTGCCACACTGATCACGGCGGCAGCGAGCAACATCCATCGCGCGGAGACGGCGCGTTCCAGTCGCGTGGGTCGCCGCGAGACCCAAGCCCCCACCATGAAGAACGCCATCAGGATGAAGAAGCGACGGAAGTTCTCATCGGGGATCACACCGCAGGCGACCAGACTTGGGAAAATCACCCACCAGGGAGAGATGCGCCGTGTAAACAGCGCGATGAGGTAGTACGCGAGGAGGTAGTAAAGGAACCAGAGATGCGCGAGCGGATCGATGAAGATCCGAAGAATGTTGCTCAGATTGAATGACACTTCGTCGCGGGCGTCCGTGGCGAATCCTTGGACGAGCACGATCACGGACCAGGCCACGTATGGGTATGCAATGCGCTCGACCTTGCCTGACATGAACCTTTGGCGGCCCTTTGCCAACGATGGGGCGACCATGAGGCCCGACAAGAACACCAGCATCGGCATTCTGATCGGAGCGAGTATGTCATTCAGGATGACCGCGGCCTCAGGTGAGCCGATGCCATCACGGGCGAAGAGGATGCTGTGGTTCAAAACCACTAAAAAAATCGAAATCCCCCGAAGGAGATCCATCCATTCCATGCGCGCCCGGGGTTGAATCGCCAATGCGCTGACCTCTCTTCGGCTAACCCTGCAAACCTAATTGAGTTCCATCGGCTTCCAAGCACCAGGTCTTGGCCAGCGAGAGCATCAGGGTCTGTCGGGCGCGACTCCACACACTCACATCCATGACGCAGTGCGAAGAGCCACCGGGGCGGTGGGCGTGAGTAACTTGCGCTAGTCAGCTTGCCGGTGCGCATTCGGCGGACTCGTGACGCCGGCCGAATGGATCCATTTCCAGCTGAGTGCGTTCTTACATCGGAGTCGTATTACGCGCCAGAGAGCTGTCGTGCCTTCGCGGTAACGCCCGGCCGCTAAGGTCGGCGGGGTGCCTGACATTGCCAACGCAGTCCGCGCCCCGCACCGAATCACGAGTCTTGACGGGCTGCGCGGTGTCGCAGCGCTCGTCGTCGTCCTCAACCACGTACTCGTCACGTCGCCGATCCTTGCAACGGTCGCCAACGACACTGGACGCGCCGCCGATGGCTCTCTTGAATGGTGGATCTCCTACACTCCAGTCCACCTGCTTTGGGGTGGCACGGAAGCCGTCTTCATCTTCTTCATACTGAGCGGGTACGTCCTCACTGGGCCTGCCCTGAGGGCAAGTGCCTCCTGGTTGGTGTACTACCCCAAGCGATTGCTTCGCCTATACCTCCCGGTATGGGGGTCGCTGGTGGTCGCTGGCCTGTCGGCGCTCATCATCGTTCGAGGACCCGTAGACGGTGCCAGCTGGTGGGTGAATGCGCACGGTCCCCTCGACATCCCGTCAGCGCTGATGAGTGGGCTGCTTCTCTGGAAGATCGACTTCCTCAACAATCCCCTTTGGTCGCTGATGTGGGAGATGTGGTTCTCCCTCCTACTGCCCCTGTACGTCTGGATTGGCCGGTGGGCATCGAACCGCGTCTGGCGCACGATAGCTCTGCTGAGTCTCCTTGCTGCCGTCATGGCGAGCGGGTCAATAGTGGATTCGAACGCGCTCCGCTATCTCCCGATGTTCATGTTCGGAGTGCTGATGTACTTCTACCGCGGCGAAATCCAGGACATCGGGGCCCGCATGGGGGCGCGGCACGCTTGGTTGTTTTGGGTGTCGCTGGTTGTAGCCGTGCTAAGTCTCACCTCGTATTGGATGGCCCAGGCGCATACAGCGGTGCCCGGTTTGATCGTGTCCGCAGGGCGCTCGACTCAGGTGGTCGGTGCCTGCCTATTCGTCCTGCTCGCGCTTACGTGGCCAGCCGCTCAACGGCTACTCGACACACGCCCGCTCAACTGGCTCGGAAGGCGCTCGTTCAGCCTGTACCTCACGCACGATGCCGTCGTGATCTCCACGGTGTTGCTGCTCGGCGGGAACCCGCCATGGGCCCTGACTCTGCTGGTCGTGGTCCCGATCGCATTGCTCGCAGCAGAGCTCTTCTTCCGGCTCGTCGAAAGCCCTAGCCACCGCTTCTCACAGATGGTCGGAGGATCGGTCCAACGAGCTGTCGATCGGCGGCGTTCTCGATCGTTGACGAGGAGTTCGGTCGAAGCTCAATGACGCGATCCGCCGCGCGGACCGCAACCAGCATCATGCGTTCGATAGTGGGGCGAGCGCGGGGCTGTCTGGTGACCCGGTACGATCTGCGCATGGGCGAAGAGATTCCGGCGCACCACGTTGCCCGCTGGCTTCAGTCGAAGAACAACCAGCCGCCCCTAATCACGCGCGGGCTTATCGGCCTAGTGGTCGTCGCGACTATCATTGGGATGCTCTGGATCTTCTCCGCATCTGCATGGCAAGCGTTCGACCTGTGGGTCTCGAGCTAGATGACAGACAATCCGTTCGCGCTCGGCCTGGTGGCGATTGTCGCCCTGTACCTCGCGCTCGGTCTACGTAGGCACCCGCGAGCTGCGATCGTAGTCTGGCTCGCCTGCACGATATTGGTGCCGGTGTGGCTTCAAGTCGACGTCGGCGCGAGCCTGCAACCGCTGAGCATGCTCGCCGTGTGTCTCGTTCCGAGCATCCTGTACCACTGGCGGGGGAAGGTTCGGGCGGGCGACTGGTTGATGGTGGGCTTCGCGTTCGCCGCCACCGTCGCGTGGCTGCTGTTCGACGCGCCGCAGTTCGCATGGATGGCGGTTCTCACCCAGTGGGGAGCCGCTTACCTCGTTGGCCGCTCGCTAGGGCCTGCTGCCGGTGCCGACTGGGTTACGAAGGCGATGGCGATCGCCGGAACGGTCGTCGGTGCGTGGGCGGTGCTCGAGTTGATGTTCGGCTTGCACATCTTCGAGTACTTCGCCGTCGCGATGGACACGGCCGGCTGGCACAATATCCAGATTCGTGGGGCGTACGCGCGGAGCGAGGGCGCGTTCGGCCACTCGATCGCCATGGGCGGGTTCCTCGCGTTGTGCGTGCCTTTCGTCATCGCGTCGCGCGTCTCGGCATTCACGAGGGTTGCGATGCTCGCGATCGTGCTGGGAGGCGCGTTCGCGACGTTCAGCCGCGGGGCGATCATCGGCGCAGTCGCCGCGGTTGCGATCAGCCTGATCTTCCTGCCGAATGTCGATATCGCACGCCGCACGCGGGCGACGCTCGTCACCCTGTCGATCATCGCGACCGTGGCCGTCGTGCCACTCGCGTTGAACGTGCTCGACTCCGTGAGCTCCGACTTCACGGTGTCCACCTCGTACCGCGAAGACCTCGCGGTGTCGTTCGTCCCCGACCTGCACGCGTTTGGACTCGGCGACGGGGTCCAGTTCCTCAACGACCGCCAGTTCTACCGGCAGTTCACGTCGATCGACAACGCGTATGCGCTAATGGGGCTTCAACTCGGGTGGGTCCCGTTGGCGTTCCTGCTCGTTGGGGTCGTCAGCGTCGGTATCCGCTTGCTGCGTCGCCGCGGCGGGCCGGCCGATGCCGCTCTCGCGGCCCAGGCGATCGTCCTCTTCACAGTCGCGCTCATCACGCAGTACGGGTTTGCGGTGTTCCTCGTCGCTGGCTTCGCGGTGGGGTTCGGTCGAACGACCACCGCGAAGCCAGACCCGGCTGCTCCCCTGCCTTTGGCTCTGCCGCGCGAAGCAGTCCGTCCTCGTTGACGAGCTGCTCAATCTGCTGACGTCGCGCGTCCATCTGCGAGTACAGGTCGCTGATCAGAGCGAGAATCGCTGCGCGGCTCATGCGAGTACCACCTCTGCCGTGCGGACGGTTCCACCCGCTTCCTTGGCCTTGATTCGGAGCTTCGCCGCGCCGTTCGTGGAGTCGAACCTGAGCGCCATCTCACCGGCAGCGGGGTCCGCCTCTCCGGGGCCGGGTTTGCCTTTGTGATCACCGCACCGCCCGCGTGGATCCGGGCAACCGCGGTGCCGCCCGAGTTCTACCGGCGCGTCAGATCCGCAGTCTGCGCAGCGACCCCCTGAATGTAGACGGGGTCCTCGCCGCGGCGTTCGCGTAGACCGTCACCCGGCCCTGGCTGGTCGTGGTCGGCGCGCTGAACGAGTTCCTCGGCGATCAGGATCGAGCGTGCACGGATCTGGCCCGTGCCGCTCGCGTCCCGCTCCACGTCGAGATTGCCGTTGAAGTCGAGCCCGGTGACCTGGTGCACGCCCGCCTCGAGGAAGCGGAGCGCACCGGACGAGTTGTCGGCGCGCCAGTTCGTCGCACCGTCAGCGATGTTGATACCCGGCGTCGTGTCGATCCCCGAATGCACGCCGTTGGGCGAGTTCTGCGCGTTCGCGCCAGCGACACCGCCGGCACGGATGCCGCCGTTTGCGTCGAGGCCACCGTTCGCGATCGTCACCGCGGCGGCGTTGTACCCGCGGTGTAGATCGCGCACTTCGCGGTTCATCGGTCTGCTGGTCGACGAAGATGCCGTACTGGTTGTCGATTGTGCCGCCGCCCTTGCGGCTGTCCGACACAAGCAGGCCGCACGAGTCGGTGACGTGCGCGTCGACCGCGGAGTCTTCGATGTGCGCCTCAGCCGAAGGGCCGACGATCTTGTCGCCGCACCACGACGGGGCGTAGACGTGCACTTCGGACAGGCGTCCGTAGATGTTGCGGACGTTCAGCCCGTCGCCCGCGATGTCGTCGGTCACAACGAAATCGTTGCCGCCGAAGATGAACCGTGCGGGCAGCCGAGGGCGCTGGACACGTTGTCAATATGCCAGGTGGTTGGTGCCGTCCGCGAGCTCGACTGGCGGTTCGCGTCCGGACGCTACACCGCCGCCGACCGACACGCGCTTGCGGCAGCGCCGCGTTGGGGTAGGCGCATTCGGCCAGCGCCGCGGCACGTGTCCACGTCGCGAGCGAGAGGCCGGTGACTAGGCCGGGCGCGGTGATATCCGGCGGATCGAGGCGGTCACGGGATTCCTAGTGACCGTGCCAGCCTTCACCACGGGTCCGCGTCCCCAGAACGACACCTGCGAGTCGAAGTTGCGCCGGTCGCCGACGCCCCGAGCACGGTCCCGCCTGCCTGCGGAACAGGAGATACGGGCTGGCCTGACCCGAGTAGGCCTCCGCGGTGAACCAGCCGTCGATCTTCCCCCGAGAAGGTGTAGCGCACGTTGTCGGACGTTCCGGGAGGCAGCGTCGAGCCGGCAAGCAACCGAATCGGGGGCGTTCCGACTCATGCCTCGTTTGCCGCCCTACATCAAGCTAGCGATCCATACCCCAGCAATGCCGAGGCAGACCGTGGCCGCTACCGCCGCGACCCGCCAGCGGCTCATTGCAGCCAGGAAGAGCATCGCTGAAACCCCGTCGATTGCCGCGTACGCCGATACGAGTGTCTCAAGCTGAAAGTTCTTCGCGAACGACGACGTGATTGCAAGGGCTGCGACGGCGGGTACAACCACAATTGTGATACGGGATGCATTAGCGGGGAGGAATCGATAGGCAGCTCTCTGGGCAACTGAATTTCCGACTGACGCGGCGAGCCAGAGACCCGTGATTGCGGCTAGCTGAAGAAAGTCAGGCCGGAACGCCGCCGCAGCACCGACGAGCGTGAGGCCGATGCACCCTGCTCCGACATAGGCAAAGGCGAGGAAACGCATCGCGGGTCGGACGGTGTTGGTATCGCGGTGGACGATGCGCGGCATCACGGCGTTTACGAATGTGGCCACCACGGAGCCAACGATCTTGGTCGCGACGCTGAGTATCGTCAGCGCCGACGGTGGCAACGCGACTGCTAGCGATTGGATGACAGCGAGTCCTCCATATCCAACGCCCGCCTTTGTCAGGAACCAGCCGGCACCGAGCGACTTCGCGTTGGGATCTCGCGAGAGAGTGGTCCAGGACTGGGTTCCCACACCACGCACGGTTTGAGTGATCAGCAGGGCGATGTTGCCAAGCGCGAGCGCCGCGACCATGCTCGTGACCAAGTAGTCGCCGGGAATTGGGAGGAGCAACACAACGAGTGCAAGCGCGTTGGAGGGCAACGCGACCGCAGCCATCCACCGGGGATCCCCGATAGCTTCCGCGGACACCGCACGGATCCAAACGCACGACTGGAAGAAGGCATTGATTGCTACTGCTAGGACAACCGGAAAGAGCGTGGACTCCATTCGCCCGTTGAGCCACATCCAGAACGTCCCCGCGCCGACAAGAACGATCGCCAGCACGGGGGTAGAGACGCGAATCCTCTCCGCCAAACGACTCGTCATCTTGTGCTTGTTGAGCAACATTGGGAAGAGGACGCCGACGACGATGATCTGAGTAGGCAGCATCCCCATGTTGAACAAATACAGGTACGCATCGGTGGTTTCGTTCGCCCCCACGCGGGCTAGGAGCGTCAGAAGTTGGAGTACGCCGATGCCTTGCGATGCGATCGACAACATCGGGGCGATCGAATGGTTCCAGAACCTGATGATTACTACTCCTTGCGAGACGCGCGGCGTCTGGTGTGGACATCGAACCCCACGCGAGGCCTGGCGTGGCGGAGGCTCAGGCGCTCACCGCCGGCTGAGAGTAGACGCATGCCGGATGACGGCGTCTATCTGGCTCAGATAGACGGCCCTGCTGAACCGAGCGCGCCAGTGCTCGTGGGTCTCTGACCGGCCCGGAAGGCCGTTTCGGGCACCGACTAGAGCCTGCAATGGTGAGTTGTTTCTAGGGGCAATTTGGACGAACCGACCATCAATGTACCCGTCCATACCCAGCCCACCCGTGACAATCACAGGGACGCCCACCTGCATCGAACCGACGAGGATCATGTGGCCAGCGGCTCGTTCGCGGTCCAATAACGGCAGATAGGTCAAATGAGATCCCGCGATCGCGGCACCGAAGTCGACCTGCGAGAGCGATGGCAGATAGTGGACGACTGCCGGGCCATTCCGAAACGTACGCTCTGGACCTCCCACGGCCACGACAAGCTCGATGGACTCGTTGGACGAAAGTACTTGTTGCTCAAGTAGCGCGACAGCCTTTAGATCCCGGTCCGAAGAGCCGCCCACAAAAATGCGGAATGGTTCGTGCAGCGGAGGGTCGCTCGGGTTGTACGGGAAGTCGTTCCCGTAGATCACAGAGACAGCTCGGCCACCAGAACGATTCCAGTTCTCTGCCTCGACGCGGGACAAAGTGATGAACAGGGCCTTCGGCAGGAGCTTGCGAAGTATGGCCCAGTTTCTCGTCCCAGGGGTCGCGTAGATACCCGTCACCACAGTTCGCTGTCGCCCGAGCATTCTAAGTGCGACCGCGATCCAGGGATTGGTGGCGAGATACGTCTCGCTTCGAGGACGGCCGATTGTTTTCAACGCGACAATGAACGAGTCCAGACCCAAACCGAGTGCCCGGCGCCCGGCCCGGGAACCGCTTTCGCTTGCTCCCACGAAAGTTATGACGTCGCCTACCGACCCTGCAGCGAGCCACTGCTCCGCGGACGCAATGGGGCCGAGCGTAACGACAGTTACCTGCGCCTCGTTCGCGTGGCGCGTCACGATGACTCCATCTCTCGCCAACCTGCGATGGCATCGTGCATGACTCGCTCCTGAACGGCTGCGATCTGCGCAGCATCGGCGGTGACTGCGGCGATGATGGCTGAGCGCCACGACTCTGCGTCGTCGGTTGCTAGCCAGGCGCTGTCACCCCCTAGCACATCGTCCAGGACGGAACCATGGGGGCCTACCACTGGAGTCCCTGATTCGAGCGCCCGAATCGCCACGCCACTTTGATAGAACCGTCGATAGGGGATCAAGATAACGCTGGCCGCCTCAAGCTGCTCGCGGAACTCTGCCTCCGAGAGAAACCTCGCATCGACTCGCCACCCAGGCACGTTGGGCCATCCCCGTCCAACAATCGAAAGTTCCCATTCCGTGTCTGCGATACCCGCTAGCGATTCCAGGAGATCTAGGTCGCGGTCGGGCTTGAACTGACCTAGCACCACGACGCGTGTTGAGGAAGTCCTACGCGGAGGGCTTACGCGAGTCGTGATCGGGTGCGGAACTCGCTGGATTCGACTGGGAGGCACGCCGATTGACGTCGCCAAAGTGTTGTGCGCCGATTCGCTGTGGGTTAGAAGGGAAATCCTTCGAGCGAGCAAACGAGCAGACAGGCGACCCACCCAGCCGTAGCCCACGGCCCGAACCAGCGGGACTGGATCGTGGATCACCAACCGACCCCGGCCAAGGAAGAGGCGAATCAAGATCGAGTCGAAGAACCCCAATATCGGCCAAACGACAATGGTGTCGGAACCAGGCATGGAACGTCGAAGCCTTCGCGCGCGTCGCAATAGGGTGACATATCGAAAAAGCCAGCGGACCCCACCGCCGTCCGTTGCCGACGGCTCGAGCGTCGCCAATCGTTCCGATGGCCTCCCGGTGGCGTCGAGGATCTGGCCTGCCTCGTCGGTGTAATGCTTCAGAGCAGCACCGAGTGGATTGACGAGCAGCGTGCGATCCGGACTGGTGGGGAGCGTGACAGTGGCACCGCGCAGTAGATCTCGCGCGTTCTGCCAGCGCCCGTTCAACACCGCGGAGCACATTCGTCGGAGTATCAGCACGATCGACTGGAGCGCTCCTATGCCCAGCGGGGCGTGTCGACGGTGCAGCAGGCGAATGTTTCGTGCGAAGTAGAACGCGGGTGTTCCAGACGATTGCTGAGACGCCTTTGCTCCCGACACCACCGCTAGCCGCCCGCCGGCGTAGCCGAGCCGGAGGTGCAAGTCGACCTCTTCCATGTACAGGAAGAACGACTCGTCGAACGGTCGAGTGGGAAGCGCCACCGTTCGATAGAGCACTACCGCACCGTCGAGCCAGCTGCAATCGTTGGCGGCGGGTCCGTCGTTCGACTCCGTTGTGCGGTGCACGGGCAGGCGAAGGAGGGGCGAGATTGATCCGCCCAGCGACCAAATGGTGCCGGAAGATAAGTCACTGCGTAGTTCGGGACCGACCGCGACGAGCGAAGGGTCGGCGTCGAGCGCCGCCGTCAGCAGCTGCAGGCACTGCTCGTGGAGTTCGACCTCGTGGGTCGCTACAAGTGTGTAGTCGCCGGCAATGCCGGCTGCCGCTAGCGCCTCCAACCCAGCGTTCACTGCGGCACCGTAGCCATCATTTCGGACGAAGAGCGTGCGTGTACCAGCGGGCAAGTCCGCTTGAAGTGCGACAGCAAGGTCGGGGCGCTCGGAGTTGTCTACGACTACGAGGCGCTCTGCCGACAAGCCACGATTGACGAGCGCGTGGACAACTTCTCCGATTGCGTTGTGTCTGTTGTGGTGCACTACGACCGCGGACAGGTGCGGCAGCGTGGTTCGGGGGATCATCCACTCCTCAACCATCTGTCAGACTCTTCGCGCCCGTCGCGCGCGGGCAACGTGCTGACTACGAACGCGGGGTTGAGTGGCGACGCAATTGCCGCTTCGAGCGCAGTCGACAGCGCTTCGGCTGAAACAACCGAGTGGCCGTTATCGGTGAGCCATTCGGCAAACCCGGTCTCGCCGCTCGTGACGATCGTGAGTCCGTGCGCCAACGCTTCTTTGATCGGCAGCCCGACCTGCTCACGCCACCGCCCGTCTCGTTTGGAGGGAGCGATCAGTACACGGTGCCGCAGGTAGAGGCTGCTGATGGCCGCGTGCTCAACACGAGACACGTGTGTTCTTCGCTCGGGGCGTTCGGTGACCCAGGAACGTACTACCGGCGCGAGGGGTCCGTCACCAACAAGTGTGATGCGCGGCTGGACATCAGAGACGCCGCCAGCGTCCTCGATTGCCTCCCACGCTCGGAGCACCGCTAGGACTCCCTTCCGGTCTTCCATTCGACCGACGAACAGGGCGTCTCTGTTGGATCCATCGGTGACTGACGGAGCAGGGGCCGGTAGCTCGAGGATGGTTCGCGTGCTGGCGGCGCCGACTCCCATCTCTGCATACGTATATGCGGCTCCCGGAGTCCCAAACACCGCCCTGTCGAGGGTCCGCGCAAGACTGAGGCGAATCGCGAGGCGGACGCCCCGAGTCACCATTCGGCGAAGGGGTCCGCGGTAGCCCACTAACGCATCCGGAGCGTTGTTCTCGATGCAGTAGGCCACGGTTTGTGCGCGTCGCGCTTTCATTGCTCGGATAAGCCATGCGATCACGATTGTCCGCGGAAGTTCGCGCATCCACAGAGGCTCCGGCAATTCCACAATGGGCGTATCCACGCGACGCAGCTCTTCCACGAGTCGACGAACGGTTAGCCGCTGAAACCGTGGATCGAGAGGCGCGGCGCCGAGATCCCATTTGCACGTCCGGTACAGCACCACGTCGGCGGCGGCCGCACCCCACTCGGTGTATCGCTCCACGTGCGCGGCTCGCAACTCGGGAACGATGTGAATCAGCGGCGCAGGCTCAGTCACGGCCCGACTCAACACCCTTCATGTATTTTCGATCGACCCGCTCCCAAGAGTCGGGCGTCGCTCGCGTGCTATCCGCGCGGGCGATTGCGAAGTCGCTCACGACGTGGCGGCCGAACGCATGGCGCTGCTGGTTTCGGTGGTTCGTGTTCCCACCAGGTCGCGCAAGGCCGACTCATAGCCGCCGCAGATGTTCTCCCATGAGTACCGCTTGGATGCTCGCAACTGGTTTCGCGCGGAGGCGGCCTCCTGGCGGCGCGAATCGTGCAGCAACCCTCGAATCGACGCTGCGATTGCATCCGCGTTAGGTTCACACAGCTGACTTCCGTCTGCAAGAACCTCTGCGTTGTACACGGTGTCTCGTGCCACGATCGGTGCTCCCGACGCCATCGCTTGTACTAGTGCTGGATTCGTGCCCCCGACGGAGTGACCATGAAAATAGACGCCCGCGTTTTGCCATAGGGCGGCAAGCAGATCGTCGTTGCTGACGTGACCGAGCCATTGCACCCGCTCGTACGCGGCAGCGAGTGCCGCCGCACGCTCGTCGAACTCGCCGCCGTAGCCTGTGGAACCGACAATCACCACTGGAGCGCTTTCCTGAATCCGGGGCACGGCGTCAAAGAAGGCGCTGATTGTATTCTCAGGGACGAACCGCGCCACCAGAAGCACATATCCACGCCTCGGAAGGCCAAGGGGTGCCGATTGTGGCGCTGATGGCTCGCCACCGTAGGGAAGGAAGATTCCCTCGCGTCCGAAGTCCGTTTTCCAGCGGTCACCAATCGCCTCAGCGTCGAAGACCAGCTTCGTGGCATGCTTTGCGGTGAGGCGCGCTCCTTGCTTGAAGGCTCGCTTCGCGATCGCGCTCCATTTGTCGCGATCCCATTCGATTCCGTCGACGTTCACCAAAGTCGGGATGTTGGCCCTGCGGAGCGTCGGCAACCAGAAGCCATTTGCAACATTCATCACGAGGGCGGCGTCCACCTTGCGCCGAACAGCGTCATTCGTCGCGGAGTAGCCGAAACTGAGGGTCGAGAGCGACTTCGACTCTATGCCGAACGTCTCCACGGCGTTCACACGCTCGTCGCGCTGCGCATCATGCGGAAGTGTGGCTCCCGGCCGCCCATACACCGTTACATCCCAGCCGGCATCGCACAAGAATGGCGCCAACTTACGTAC
Organism: Microbacterium sp. B35-04; assembly: GCF_010634885.1. Lineage (NCBI taxonomy): Bacteria > Bacillati > Actinomycetota > Actinomycetes > Micrococcales > Microbacteriaceae > Microbacterium > Microbacterium sp. B35-04. The sequence continues at coordinate 35,260 of NZ_MWLP01000035.1, forward strand.
CGCCGTCTCGAACCCGCCGTAATAGCTCGGGTACCCACGCGTGCCGATGATCGCGACAGATGGCAAGGTTCATCCCTCCAGATAGTTCAAACATGACTAATGCGCAGAGTTGCCAGGGGTTAGGGCCGCACGCGCGGTCTTGACGAGGATCACGAAATCGCCGAGGAGCGACCAGTTCTCGACGTACGCGAGATCGAGCCGGACGGAGTCTTCCCATGAAAGCGACGAACGGCCGCCGACCTGCCATGCGCCAGTGATCCCAGGTTTCATGAGGAAGCGGCGGTGGACGTGCGCGGCGTACTTCTCAACCTCAGCCGGCAGCGGCGGGCGTGGACCGACGAGCGACATGTTGCTCGCGATCACGTTGAGCAATTGCGGCAGTTCATCAAGGCTGTACCTGCGCATGAACTTGCCGACCGCTGTCACGCGCGGGTCGTCAGCCATTTTGAACAGGACCTCGTTACCGGAGTTCTGATTTTCGCGGAGGTCGGCCAAGAGATCTTCGGCGTTGACAACCATTGTCCGGAACTTGAGCATCTCGAACTCGCGACCCCGCAGGCCGATTCGCGTCTGACGGAAAAGGATCGGGCCCTCGGAAGTTAGTCGGACGCTGATGGCGAGGAACGCGAACAGTGGGCTAATCAGAATCAGCCCGAGCACTGAGATAACAAGATCCATCGTGCGCTTTGCGATGCGCTGACCGCGGCTGAACTTCGGGGTTTCGACATGGATCAGCGGCAGGCCGGCCACCGGGCGCGTGTGGATGCGCGGGCCCGCGATATCGACGATGCTTGGGGCCAGCACGAGATGCTGATGGCCGGCCTCGAGCGCCCAGGAGATCTGCTTCACCTTCGTCGGCGGCAGGTCGTCGGTGCTGGTCACAGCTACGGTGTCGGCGCCCGTGGCCGCGATGGCGCGCTCGACGTTGTCGACGGTTCCCATGACCGGGACGGTTGTGCCGGGGATTACGTCGGCGACCTTGCCCGATGGGACGCAGGCGCCGACCACCCGGTAGCCGGCGGTGGGGGAGCGGTGAAGCTCACGCGCGATCGCCGCGACCGAGTCGGCAGAACCGACGAGCAACACCTTGGCGGAGTACTCACCGAGCCACCGCTGCGCGATGAGCCACTGACGCCAGAGCCACCGCTCGAAGAGAAGCGTGAAGATGCCGAGCGGCAGGGCGATGAGGAGGTAGCCGCGAGCGACGTCGACCCGGAAGAGGAACGCGAAGATTGCGATCGCGCCGAACAGGGTGAAGCTCGCGCGAGCCACGCGGACGTACTCCGTGTTGCCGGCGCCGATCACGCGATGATCGCGCGAGTCGATGAGGGCGAGCGCCCACATCCATGCGACCACCAGCCCAGCGGAGAACACCCAGTACGAGAACTCGTTGAAGCGGGCATCCTCGCGGATTGCGACCTGGGCGTTGCCCCAGCCGAACCAGAGGAGCTGCGTGCCGTAGACCGTCCACACAAGGATGAAGAGGTCGCTGAACCATAGGCGCCTCGCGTAGGCGCGGCGCCAGGGGGTGCGGCGCGCTTCGACAGGCTCAGCGACCGAGGGCGGCTCAGCGACCGAGGGCGGCTCAGCGACCGAGGGCGGGGTGGGTGCGGAGGCTTGGGGCGTTTCGTCTCGCTCGTTCCTCGCTCGCTCAACGACCGGAGAACCGCCGGCTTGCTCAACGACCGGCGAGGCGTCGGCTTGCTCAACGACCGGCGAGGCGTCGGCTCGCTCAACGACCGGCGAAGCGTCGGCTCGCTCAACGACCGGCGAAGCGTCGGCTCGCTCGACGACCGGCGAGGCGTCGGCCGGCTCAACGACCGGAGAGGTGTCGATGACCGGAGCGGCATCAAGCGCTGCGGCGGCGGGGCTCGCCGAACCGGCGGCTGCCCTGGCCTGGGGAATGGGCGGCGTCTCCATTGGCGCGTCGATGTGGGGACTCGACGTCACGGTGCCTTCTCGCTTTTTGGCGGATTTTTCCGCCACCACCGGCAGGTTAGCAGTCGGCCGTCGCGGGGGAATGTACGAGGTGGGCATCCAGATCCTGATGTGGGAAAGCGTCATTCCCATTATGAGAGCGCCCTCATGCATTCGTCGACATGTTTCGCCCCGCGGCGGCATGTCAACCTCAGGATTGGCTTAAGGCCCCACCGTGACGAGGGAATCGCCCGCCCAGACCATGACCCCGCCGCCCGCCGAGTCGATCGCCACCGGGGCCGCGGCATCCGTCTCAGCGGCGCAGCCGAGCACCGCAGCAGACTCCGTATCGCCGACCGACACCCGCGAAACAGCCACGCCGTCGCAGTCCTCGGCGCGATGCCCGACGAGGATGTCGGAGCCATCGATCCCGACCGCCACCGCGCCCTCGGGGGGCAGCTGCGTCCACTCGGAATCCGACCACGACCACGCGCGGCCATCGCACACCAGCGCCACGACGTCGCCGAACGCGTGCAGCCCCGCGGCAGCTGGGCACGGCGCGGGCACGGGGCCTGAGGAAAGGCGCACGGAGCCGGCATCCGTCGGATCGACGTAGCGCGACGCGGCCAGCACGTCGGGATACGACTCCCAGAACTCGCCGCGCGTGTACGTGCGCAGGGCCTGCGCCTCGCAGCCGGACATCGCCGCCACGATCTCGGCGTCGCGGCCCGAGAAGGCGTCGAGCGTCTGCACCTGGGCGATGCCGAGGTAGGCCGGCGTCACATCGGCCCACGTTGCGCCCTCGTCGGTCGAACGCTCGATGACCGGTGCCGGCCCGCCGCAGGCGCCCGCCGTGGCCCGCCACCAGACCTCGGACCCGATCGACAGGAAGCGTGTCTGCTCGCGCCGCACCTGCTCGGCGGTCGGGGTGGGCGTCGGCGCCTGCACGCCGAGAGTGAAGGTCGGCACCGGCTGGGCCGCGTCGCCGGCGGAAGCGGGGCGGGTGTGCTGGTACGCCGCCCAGGCGAGCACGGCGACCACGACGAGCAGCGCGAGCACCCCCGTGATCGCGAACAACCTCGCTGCGCCGAACCGTGGCATACGCGGCCGGCGACTCAGGGCAGCGGGTCGTTGCGGCGGGGGGCGTTCGACGCGCCGCCCGCCTGCCGGATGATGTCGTCGATCGTCAGCTCCGCGTTTTGCTGCGGTGCGCGCGGCTGCTCAGCCGGTGGCGCGGGGATCGAGCGCACCGGACCGGGAGCCGTGGTCGGCGCTGCCGGTGCCGAGGGACGCGTGGGCGCCGACGGGCGTGCCTGCGCGGTCGACTGTCGCGCCGGAGCGAACGACGACGGCGCGGCGCTTGCCGCGGCCTTCTTCGGCGCCTTGCCGAACCGGCCGCGCTTGACGGGCTTGTCGTCGACGTAGCCGTACGACCCGTACCCATACCCGTAGGCGTATGAGTCCGGCCCGCGCGTCGGAACCATCGTCATCGCAACCCCGGCGATGTGGGCGCCGGCGGTCTGCAGCGCATCGATCGCGCCCGCCAGCTGGTGCCGATTGGTGTGGCCGGCCGAGACCACGAGGATCGCCCCGTTGGTCTCTTTCGCCAGGATCGCGGCATCCGTCACGGGAAGCAGGGGAGGAGCATCGCAGAGCACGATGTCCACATCGCGCTCGAGCGCCTCGAGCAGCTGGCGCATGCTCTTCGAGCCCAGCAGCTCGCTCGGGTTCGGCGGGATCTTGCCGGCTGGCAGCACGTACAGGCTGCGGTTGCCCCACGGCAGCATCACGTCGCTCAGGTGCGCCCGGCCGATCAGCACGTCGGTCAGGCCGACGCCGCCCTCGATCCCGAGGTACTCGGCGACCTTCGGCTTGCGCAGGTCGGCGTCGATCAGCACGACGCGCTTGCCGGCATCGGCGAGTGCGATGGCGAGGTTGATCGTGGTCGTCGACTTGCCCTCGCTCGGCAGGCTCGAGCTGACCACGAACGACGCGCGGCCCTCGGTCTCGAGGAACTGCAGGTTGGTGCGCATGGCGCGGAACGACTCCGCCCGGGGGCTGAGCGGATCGGCGTGCACGATGAGCGGGCGTTCCTTCGCCCTCGGGTCGAACGCGATCGCGCCGATGATGGGGCGGTCGGTGACCTGCTCCACGTCACGCGGTGTGCGGATGCGCGTGTCGAGCACGGCGCGCAGCACCGCGACGCCGATGCCCAGCGCGAGACCGACCAGCGCACCCAGCGCCAGGTTGAGCGGCACGTTGGGGCTCGACGGCTTGAGCGGCGGCAGCGCGTCCTTCACACGTTCGAGGCTCACCGGGCTGGTGTCGGTGCCGTTCGGCGTCTCGAGCTCTTCGACGACCGAGGTCAGCGACATCGCGAGCGCGTTCGCGGTCTCAGCGGCCCGCACCGGGTCGGTATCGGTCACCGTGATCGTGATCAGCGTCGTATTGAGAGCAGCGGATGCCTCGACCCGCGCCTCGAGGTCATTCGCCGTCGTGCCGAGCCCGAGTTCGGCGATCACCGGGTTCATGACGATCGGCGTCGTGACCAGGTTCGTGTAGGTCTGCACGCGGGACTGCGTGAAGTTCGATCCCTGCTGCAGATCCTGGATCGTCGAGCCCGACTGGGTCGACACGAAGACCGTGCTCTGCGCCTCGTACTCGGGCGTGCGGGTGAGCGACCAGACCGCGGCGAGGCCGACGCCGACGAGGGTCGCGACGACGATGATCACCCAGTTCTTGCGCAGAATCCGGATGTAGTCGGTGAGCTCCATGTCGCCTCTCGCAGGTGCCGGTGTGCTCCGTGCATTCTTCCACAGGGCCTGGCTGCGGCCGGGAAAGCGTTACGCGAGCGCCGCCCGCACGGTCTGCGCGACGACCGTCACCGCCGGCTCGATCTGCTGCGCCGACAGCAGATACGTCTCCCACGGCTGCCGGTACGGGTCGACCACGTCGTCGTCGGCCGGATCGTCCGGCGGCGGCACGAGACCCCGATACGAGGCGATGACGGATGCCGCGGCCCGCACCTTCTCGGACGCCGAGGTGGCGGCATCCGTCGCGGCACGCAGCTCGTCGGCAGGCACGGCCGGGGCCAGCCGTGCGAACTCGCGGATCGTGAACGTCGACCGCAGCCGCGACGGCGCGAGCTCGGCGATCGCGCGGCGGTGCGTGCGGGTCATCGCGAGGATGAGGTCGGGCTGGAGCAGGTGCTGCTCGGTGAGGAAGCGCGAACGGTGCTCGGCGGTCTCATTGGCGGGCACCCCGAGCGCCTGCGCGATGTGCGCCGCCTCGCGCGTCATCGGCGCGGCGGGGAGGCCCCGCGTGCCGGCGCTTGCGACGTGCGGCGCCAGGTCGGCCAGGCGAGCACGCAGCAGCTGCTCGGCCAGCGGCGAGCGGCAGATGTTGCCAGTGCACACCGTGAAGATCTCGAACAAAGGGGTGCCTCCACGGGGCGGGTAACGTAGGCGCGTGCCCGATCAGCCTAGCGACGCCGCGCCCGCGGTAGACGTCTGGGCGATCCAGCCCCCGCCTGCGGACGACCTCGATTCGAGCGGCGGCGGGATGGATGAGGGTGAACCGGCGCAGCGGCGCTCGCGGCGCTCGTCGCACCAGCCCCGCACCGACTGGCGCCTGGGCGGGCGCACCGTGCTGCGGTGGCGCGAGGGGCTTCTCGCCATCGCACTCATCTCGCTCGGCGTGGCCGTGCTGGCCGGGTCGATGATCGCCACGGTGTGGCCGTCGCCGTGGGCCGCGGCATCCGCCACCGTCATCGTCTGGATCGGGATGCTGGTGCCCGTCGTGTGGGCCTTCAGCCGGTCGCGACCCATCGGCCTGCTGCGCGTGCGCGCGCTGGACGTGCTCTACGGCCTGGTGCTCGGCGGGCTGCTGCGTACGACGCAGGGCTGGATCGAGGGCCTCGACGGCACGCCGGCAGCGCTCCCGACCCTGACGCGGATCGACGGCTCGTGGGGTTTCTCCACCATCGCTCTCGACATCGTGGTGCCGGTCGTGGTGGCGCCGGTCGTCGAGGAGTTCTTCTTCCGCGCCGTCGTGCTGGTCTCGCTCTACACGGTGCTGCGCCGACCGTTCGGCAAGCCGACGGCGGGGATCGTGGCCGCTCTCGCGTCGACCGGGTTGTTCGTGGTCGTGCACGGCATCTCAGGCGGGGTGGCCGTCAGCGACGTCGTCTCACTGTCGCTCCTCGGCGCAGTGTGCGCTGCCCTCGTGATGCTCACGGGGCGCATCTGGGGGGCCGTGCTCGTGCACGTCGTCTACAACGCGTCGTACGTGGTGCTGGCGCTGCTCGAAAGCGCAATGTCCTAGATCAGGGCGCATTCTGCTCGAAACTGTCCCCCTTATGGGGGACAGATGATGCAACTTGTTACCTTCTGGTAACCCCAGGCCTCGCGGCGAACTCTCAGGATGCAGTAGCGTGGCACCCGTCGGCTCATCGGGTGAACGCTTGCCGACCCCTCTTTTCGCCGAAGACGCGAACATCAAACCTCGGGAGTTCTCATGTTCAAAAAGGCATTCGCCACGATTGCTGTCGCCGGCCTGCTCGTTCTCGGTGGCGCGGCGGCCGCGTCCGCCGATTACCCCTCTGACGTCACCATCACCGCCGGTGACGCGACCCTCACCGTGGGTCAGTCCACCACCGTCACCGCCGGCAACCTGGGCGATCGAACGGCTGTCTCCTTCTCCGTCAGCCCCACCACCGGCGGCTCGCTGTCTTCGATCGTGCTCGCGAGCGCGGGTAGCAGCGTCGAGAAGTCCGTCGTCGATGGCTCGGCTTCCGCCACGTTCACGGCCGACGCCGTCGGCACGTACGTCGTCAGCGTGTCGGACGCCGAAGGCACGCTCGGTTCGGTGACCATCTCGGTCGCCGCGACCGGCAGTGGCACGGGCAGCGGCTCGGGTGAGCTGCCCGCCACGGGTGGCACCGTGCCCGCCGCCTTCATCTGGCTCGGCGTCGGCGCCATCGGCCTCGGCGGCATCGCCGTGGCGGCCGCGGTCGCCCGCCGTCGCGCGGCCGGCAACCGCTGAACAACGACTCCTCGAAGACCCCGGGCCTGAGCCCGGGGTCTTCGTCGTCGTCTGCGCTCGGTTCGGGCGACGTGCCGGGTGCCGCTGAAGCGCAGGCTTCCGGCGACGCCCGGGGTTCCGGTGACGCCCGGGGTTCCGGTGACGCCCGGGCATGGCGGAGGCCGTGGCCGGCCCTGGTCGTCGCCGCGGGCGGAGTGGCCGCCACCGCGGCGGTGCTGCTCCTGCTTCCGCGGGTGCACGCGGCCACGGTGCTGTGGCCGCCGATCCTCGTCGCCGTCGCTGATCTCCTCTTGTTATCGGCACCGCTGATCGCGGCTGTGATCCTCGCCGTCCGGGTGTCCGGCGACCGGTTCGCGCCGGCGACGGGTCTGCGTGGCTTCTCGTGGATCGACATCGCGGCGGGCATCGGCGTCGGCCTGCTCGCGCGCGCACTCGTCGAACTCGCCGCACCCACAGCGGGCGGGCTCGGCGCGGGGCTCGGTGCTGGGCTCGGTGGCGCCGAAGAAGCCGGCGTGGTGGCCGCGACGGTCGTCGCCCTGGCGGGCGCGGTGCTGGTCACGCCGTTCATCGAGGAGCTGTTCTTCCGCGGACTCCTGCAGCGCGCGCTGGCAGACGCGCTGACGGATGCCGGACCCGCCGTCGCCGGGGTGGTCGCCGTGCTCGTCAGCACCGCTGCCTTCACGGCGCTGCACGTGGTGGCTGCAGGGAGCGTCGTCGGCGTGGGGCTCGTGCTCGGCACCGTGGCGGTGGGGCTGGGCTGCGGCATCCTGAGCCTCCTCACCGGCAGGCTCGGCGGCGCCATCACGGCGCACATCGTCTACAACGCGATCGGCGTGGCGCTGCTGCTGTGACGGCGCGGGCTGTGACGGCGCGGTGGGCGGGCCGGTCGGCGGCGATCTGCGGGGGTGGAGAGCGGTGGAGGCGAGGCGGTGCGCGTCAGCGCACCACGGCGGTCACTGTCGACAGCTCGGCCAGCACATGCTCGCTCACCGAGCCGAGCAGCAGTCGGGATATGCCGGTGCGGCCATGCGTTCCGACCACCGCGAGTCGGGCTGCGCTCGCAACGTCGTTGATCGCCGAGCCGGGATCGCCCTCGGCGACGTGGGTGTCGATGTGCAGTGACGGGTACTCCGCGCGCACCGGCTCGACCAGTCCCTCGACCATGCGTTCGGTCTCGTCCTGCAGATCGATGAGGTACGACGAATCGGGGTAGTAGCCCGCGCCCAGGCCGTAGTCCGCGGTCAAGGCAACCGGCATCCACACCGACACCGCCGTCAGAGTCTCATCGGCCTTCGCGGCTTCATCGGCCGCGAACGCCAGCGCGCGCTGCGACAGTTCGGATCCGTCGACGCCCACGACGACGCCCGACCGCGCCGACACATCGATGTCGGGCACCACGACGACCGTGCTGTGCGCGCCCGCCACGATGCGACGACCGTGCGGGCCGCGGCGGCCGTCATGACCCTCGCCACCGATATCACTGCCGATCACGAGAAGCGCGGCATCCGTCGACTCCTCGATCAATGTCGCCGTGGGATTGCCGTGCGAGACGGCGATGCGCATGCGGAGGCCGCGGCCGGCCATGCGTTCGACCTCTTTCGCGGCGAGAGCGTCGGCGCCGGCCAGGGCATGCGTCAGCACCTCGTCGCGCCCGACCCTGCCGAGGGAGCCGCCCACGACTGAGATCAGCACGAGCTCGCGACCCTCGGCGACCGCGCGATCGGCGGCCCAATCCGTCACACGCCTCGAGACCGGGCGATCCGTCACGCCCGCGACGATTGGACCAGCTGCCATGACGGGCCCCCTCCGATGGCACCAGGCTAGCGAGGTGTGCGGAGCCTGCACAGAGACCGCGATGCTGTTGTGGCGCCGACGCGTTCGAGCCGGGGCCTCGCGACGAGGGGGCGGGCGGTGCGACAGCCGGGGGCAGTCGATATCCGTTGTCGTTGCCCTCGTACACGATGGGACCGCGCACCGCAAGCGCTGGCGGGGTGTGGCGTAGAGACAGGTACTCTAGCCCGCCCAGCCCCGACACAGGAAGGCGCGCGACGTTGGTCCGCAAGTCGAAAAGCGGCAGCCCGAGCCGCGACGTCGGCATCTCTTCGGATGATGCCGACGGGCGAAGGCGCGCACTCGATGAGCTCTTCGGGGCTGCCTCCGCGAGCGCGGGGCGGCCGACCGACACGGTCGAAGAGGCCGACGCCCACGAGCGCCTCGCAGCATTCTTCGGTCAAGCCGCACAGCCTGACGCGCCGACATTGAGTGCTCGCACTGCCGAACCGGATCGCGAAGAGCCGGCCGCCGTGCCGACGCCTGCCTCGGCGATCGTTGGCGCGCCCGCGGTGCCGACGCCTGACTCGTCGAGGGATGCCACGCCCGCCGTGCCGAGCCCCGACTCGTCGATCGGGGTCGACCCAGTCGAGGATCCGGACGCGGCGGTGCTGCCGGAGGATCTGCGAACTCCCCCGGAGGATGTCGACGCGTTGATTGCGCCGCACGGCGATGATGACCTCTTCCGCCTTGACCGCGACGGGGAACCGTTCCTTGACGGCGGCGAGGAGCCCTTCCTCGACGGCGACGAGGATCCGTTCCTTGACGCCGACATGCAGGCCCTGTTCGGCGAGCTCGCCGAAGAGGACGAGCCGGCGGAACCGCCGATCACTGGACCCACCGTCGCGGCCGCGGTCGTCGCACCCGCCGAGCCGACCTCCGCGCCGCGCACGAAAGGTCAGAGCAAGCGAGCCGCGAAGGCGGCGGCCGCCACGCCGCAGCTCGAGGGCCACGTCGCGTCGACGCCCCGCAGCCGGGGCGTCTGGGGGAGAGGGGCGTGGTGGGCCGTCGGAGTCGCGGTGGCCGTCGTCGGTCTTCTCCTGGCTGGCAGCGTCTACGTCGCGCAGATCGCCCCCGCGCAAGAGGGAGAGCTGCGCGCGGCCGTTGTGGAGTTCCAGAACGCCGCCGACGCCGCGAAGGAGCCCGTTTCGGCGCTGGATGCTGCGTACGCCCAGTACGAGACGACGGCAGCCGCTGCCCGGGCTGCTGCCGACGGCGCGGGCCCGGCTCTCGCGGCTGTCGCCGGCATGGCCGATCAGCCGACGCTCGACGCAGCGACAGCGGCCCACGTGGCGCTCGTCGCGCTTCTCGACGACACGAAGCTGCCCGAGCGGCCCGCGGACTACACCCCGCCGGCCGTCGAGACGATCGACGACCCCACTGCTGCCGACGCGGCGGCGTCCGACGCGCGCGAGTACGCGGCCACCGTCGAAGACGTCACCGCGGAGGTCGTCGCCGCGACCGAGGCGGTGACCCAGAAGGCCACAGCGCTCGCCGAGGCGCAGCGCGCGCTCGGGGCGAGCCTGCCGGCGACGGCGGAGGCCATCGGTCTGGAGAATCCGCTCGCGCTGCGGTCGTTCCGCGACGCCGTCATCGCCGCGGCGGCCGCCGTCGTCGCCGCTCAAGCCGCGGGCGGCAGCGGCGATGGCGAGCTGCTCGCGTATGCCGCGGCCGTGACTGCCCTGCGTGCCGACCAGGTGCGTGCCGAGCAGGTCGGCACGTCACGGCGTTCCACGGCCCCGATTCCCGCGCCCCAGCCGAGGACCGAGCCCGAGCCGGCGCCTGCCCCGGCGCCAGCACCCGCACCGGCCCCAGCACCCGCACCGGCACCGGACCCAGCGC